>JBMOGP010000071.1:0-8821 GCA_049318285.1 Hyphomonadaceae bacterium | reverse complement strand
TACTCATGCTTCCTCTCGGCGGCCAGGTTGAGGGCGCGTTCGAGGGCTCTTTCGAGGCTTGGGGTCAATGAGGGCATCTAGGGCTTTCTAGTCCTCGCGTTCTTTGGTGCATTGGAGAGGATGCTGGTGCTCGCGGGCCAGGTCCATCACCTGAGCCACTTTCGTTTCGGCGACTTCGATCGGGAATACCCCGCAGACGCCAACGCCATAGTTATGGACATGCAGCATGATGCGCGTGGCCTCCTCACGTGACTTGTTGAAGAAGTGCTCCAGGACGAGGATCACGAACTCCATCGGGGTATAGTCGTCGTTCAGCAGCAGCACCCGGTACAGGGACGGCTTCTTGGGCTTGGGCTTGGGGCGCGTGGCGACACCGAGCTCCTTGGCCGTTCCTGGGGTTTGCTTCTTGTCGGTCATGCTTGTCTGTCTGGCTGCCGGGCTGGGATCCGGGACGGTCCGGCGGTTCACCCCATTAGATATTGATCTCGCGGCCAAGTGAAAGGGCCAACACGTGCGAGAAGTCTAAGTGCTGTGAACCAATAAACCGCAGAAGGCACCTTGGTTTGTTCAAAGTCAGCAGGCAGAGTAAACCTTCTCCCGAAGCGCGGGGTGCCAAATACGGCAAGTTTGCATGGTTCATGCAAGGTTAAACCGGAGTGCGCTCCAATTGGACAATGGCGGACCCGATCGCGGGCATGCCGGGAGAAAAGCGGCGCAATCGGACGTACAGGGGTGACGGAGCTTAAAGGTTGGGTAAGGTCGCCAGAGGACCCTCAGTCTCGTCTTTGTAGTGCTTCTGATAGAGGATTCCGTTGCGTATGAAGACGATCCCCCTGATCGCCTGGTTTCGCAGAGCGGCTATTGCTCTGGCTGCCCTGCTGTGTGCGGCAAGCCCGGCCTGGGCCGACAAATACGCCTCGATTGTGATCGACCTGGAGACCGGGCAGGTCCTTCACGACCGCGCCGCAGACGAAGCGCGCCACCCCGCCTCGCTGACAAAGGTCATGAGCCTTTACATGGTGTTCGACGCCATTGAATCAGGGAAACTGAAGCTTTCCGAGCGCTTGACGGTCTCAAAGGCTGCCTCGCGCGCCCAACCCTCCAAACTGGGCCTGAAAGCCGGCTCGACCATCAAGGTCGAAGATGCGATTCGCGCGCTGGTGACCAAGTCGGCCAATGATGTGGCCATCGTGATTGCCGAGAAACTGGGAGGCGGATCCGAGGCCAAGTTCGTCGCCAAGATGAACGCCAAGGCCAAGGAACTCGGCATGAACGCCACGACGTTCCGCAACGCTTCCGGGCTGCCGGACAAGAAACAGATCACCACCGCCCGCGACATGGCGAAGCTCGCCGAGGCGGTCTACATGGATCACAAGGACCGGTATAACTACTTTTCGCTGTCCTCGTTCACGTGGGGCAAGCGTAAGTACATGAATCATAACGAACTTCTGCGGAAGGTCGACGGTGTGGACGGCATCAAGACCGGCTTCACGAACGCCTCGGGCTACAACCTGATGGCCTCGGCAGAGCGGGGCGGGCGCCGGGTGATCGCGATCATGCTGGGTGGCAAGACGGGTAAGTCGCGCGACGCCCATGTTCGAGACCTGATCGAAGCGGCTTTCCTGGAAATCGGCGGCGGCGTTGTCTCCGAGGACGACCTCCGCTCGCGGATAGCTTTTGGCGAGCGCGGAAATGTTTCAGCTGACGATCTGGCGCTGGCGCAGCTGCGTCGCCTGCAGGAGCCGGATGCTGCCCTGGTCGCCTCGCTCGACAGCGACGCATTCGCAGACGCTTTCGGGACGACAGATGATGGCGATGAAGGCCTGCTTGAGGAAGTCTCCGAGGGCGATGGCGAGAGTTATGATCCGATCGGCGACCTGATCGATGCTTCCACTGCCCCCCTTCCCGCGGCAGAAGTTGCGGCGACGCCGGTCGCGACCCCAGCCACCACGGCTGCTGGGGAAGACGCGATCCTGGTGACAAGCGAGGCCCCAGCGGGCGCTCCGGCTCAGGCGCTCAACCTGCTCAATCAGCCGACCGTCCCGTAACGTTCCGATATCGGTACGAAAGTCTCGCTACGTGACGCATTTCCCGCGCAGCGGCTTGCCTTAGTCGCAGGTGACCTTGCCGTGCGCTCCGGCATCGAGCTGAACCGCCTTGGTGCACCAACCCTGGGGCGTGCCCCATTCGATGGCGAGCTTTGCCTTCGCCGACGCCTTCCTGACGGACGACTTGGGTGCACGCATGTCTGCTCCCCCTGCCCGGGCAATGGCCAATAAGCTGATCGGGGCGATGCGCGGGCTTGCTCCGACAATGAATCCGGTGGGCGGATGGGAGCCGTGACCTAGAAGCTGATGTCCTTGCCTTCCAGCCCCGGCAGTTTCAGCACGATCATGAGATCGCGGATTTCCTGGCGGGCAGCGACATGGCTCATGGTGAAGGGGACGTGGGAGCCGGCGTCAGTGAGGTCGAGCAGGCTGAGACCCATCGGGAAGAGTTCACGGTAAATTACGCGCTCGGAGAGCCCGGGCGAGATTCGGAAGCCGATGCGGCGCGACAGGTTTTCGAGCGCCTCGCCCACGCGCTGCTTGTTGCGGGCATCCAGGGGCGACATGCGGTTGCGCATGACGATCCAGTCAATGGGCTTGCGGCTGCTCTGGGCCTTTTGCTTGCGAGATTCCCACACGAGTTCGGCATAGAAGCTGGGGCGCGCGACTTCGAGCGTCTGGGGATCGACATCACCCAGCAGGTCGAAATCCACGAAGCTGTCGTTCAGCGGCGTGATGAGCGTGTCGGCAGCGGAATGAGCGGTGCGCGAGAGGAATGTGTCGCCGCCGGGAGCGTCGATGATTATGAAATTGCACTTTTCAGACAGCCGCTTGAGGCTCGCCTCGAAATGGCGGGACTCTTCCTGCTCGGCAGCGTCGAGATCACGCGCCTGGCTCGCGTCGATACGGACCATTTCCGGCATCGGCAGGGGTGCGCCGGTATTGCGGATCCAGCGGCTGCGGTTTTCGAGATAACGGGCGAGCGAGCGCTGGCGGACGTCGAGGTCCATGATGCCGACGGTCATGCCCATGCGCAGGAGGCCGATCGACAGGTGCATCGCCACGGTGGACTTGCCCGCGCCGCCCTTTTCGTTGCCGATGACGATCGTATGCGCGAGCCGCAAGCGGCCCTTTGCTTCCAGATCGGAGCCTGAATTGGGGGCTGTCATGAGCGTGGCGACCATCGTGCTACCAGGCGCGGATCGGCGCTACGACACGGGGCGGGCCGGAGATTGCGGAAAGCTCCACGCACAAGGCGGCGAGTGTCGCGTCTTCCACATCGTTCCCGAAAGTCCGGACATTGTGGAACGGCGCATCATAGCTGGCCGGGGCGCCTCCAATACCTGAGATGCGCCGGTGAGGGCCGGCAAGGACGCCGAGGCCGGCATGGGGCATTCCGCATTGGGAATTGCCCGAACGAGTAACGGGCGAGAAACGGCGCGCGGTATCCCCAGGGGTGCGGCCCTCGCTGTCAGACAGAATCACCGGGATGAACAGCTCCGGATGCCCCGGAAGGGGCCCCAGAACGTCCAGCGCCAGGGTGAGATCGGCGATTTCAGCTGACAAAGCCGTCAGGTCCGTTTCGAGGCTGGCGACCTGATCTTCTTCGGTCGGCGCCAGCGGGAGGGCCGCCATGTCGGCTTCCCTTGGCGGTGCCGAGAAGCGGGGTTCTGGACCGAGCGTAGCGGCGTTCGCAGCAGGGCCAAAGCGCATGCACAGCGCCACGGCCAGCAGGCAGACGCTGAAACCAAGCAATCGCAGGTAGCTCACGAGATAATCGCGCATCGTCGAATGATCGGTCGGGTGGGTTAAGGACCGATAAAGCCTGAGGGCGCCTGCGCGGTCTGGCGCGATTGATCCACATCTGGAACAGGCCTAGAAGCCGCCGCCTCATCGGCGCTCCGCACGACTGCGGCTCTGGAAGGGTTGGATTTGGCGAAGCGAAACGGACTGGTCGTGGCGCGCACCCGCTCCGAAGCGCTGGACTGGCGCAGGCAGATGCGGGCGCAGGGCAAGCGCATCGCATTTGCACCGACCATGGGGGGACTGCATGCCGGGCATGTCAGCCTGATCAAGCTGGGGCTGGAAAAGGCGGATGTGGCGGCAGCCTCCATCTTCGTGAACCCCACGCAGTTTGCGGCTCATGAGGACCTTTCGACCTATCCGCGCTCTGAGGCGAGCGACCTTGCGAAGCTTGCCGAGGCGGGATGTGCGTTCTGCTACTGCCCCTCGCCCAGCGAGATGTATCCGCCAGGTGACTCGACGCGTGTGACGGTGAAGGACCTGTCCCACATTCTTGAGGGGGAGGTTCGGCCACACTTCTTCGAAGGCGTGGCGAGCGTGGTGAGCCGGCTGTTCCTGCATGTCGGGCCGGACCTCGCCGTGTTCGGCGAGAAGGATTACCAGCAGCTTCTGGTCATCAGGCGCATGGTTCAGGATCTCGGCTTCGGGATCGAGATCGTGGGCGGGCCGACCGTGCGGGAGACAGATGGCCTCGCGATGTCATCTCGCAATGCCTATCTCAGCGCCGAGGAGCGCGCGCGTTCTGCAGGGCTGGCGCGCGTGATGCGCAAGACGGCGGCGCTGCTCGAAAGCGGCGCAAGCATCCGCGCGGCGACGGACGCGGCAAAGTCCGAAATCCTGGCGGCAGGATTCACGTCGGTCGATTATTTCGAGGCGCGGCGCGCCGACACGCTGGCCCCGTTCGGCCTGGAGTGCGCACCGGTGGGAGCGAGCAGCCGGCTGCTCGTGGCGGCGCGCATGGGCAAGACGCGGCTAATCGACAATATCGGGTTTGTGCGGCGGGGTTGATGCTGCCACAACAGCCCTGCTCAAACAGGCTCAGGCGCTTCGAACAGTCAGCAAGAAGTCTTCAACATCCCTTCTGAGGCGTTCGCCGCTCTCGGTGAGCTGCGCTGCGGCGTCCAGCACTGCGGCTAAACCCGAGCTTGTCGCCGCGGACGCCTCGGTGACGCCGTTTATGTTCACGGAGACTTCCGACGTCGATGCGGAGGCCTGCTGGACATTGCGCGAGATTTCCTGCGTCGCGGCTGCCCGTTGTGAAACGGCTGATGAGATGCTCATGCCAAACTCCTGCACCCGGTTAATCGTGAGCGTGATCTCCTCGATCGCCTCTGTCGACAAACGCGTGGCTTCCTGAACTGCGCGAACCTGGCCTGCGATCTCTTCGGTCGCACTTGCCGTCTGGGTGGCAAGGCTCCTGACCTCCGCTGCCACAACCGCCCCCTGCCTGGCTCGCCTGCGCGGGTCGCCTCGATGGTCGCATTGAGAGCAAGAAGGTTGGTTTGGCCTGCAATTTCGTTGGTCAACGTCGAGACGGTGCCGATCCTCTGGCTTGCCGCGGCGAGCGCCTTGATCTTCTCGTTTGTCTGTCCTGCCTGCATCACCGCGCCCGCAATTGCGTCGCTTAAACGGTCAAACTGATTGCCGATTTCCATGATCGATGCGGACAGCTGCTCTGTCGCAGCGGCGACAGACTGGACGTTGTCCGTCGTCTGCTGCGATGCCGAGGCCACGACCTGCGATTGACGATACGCAAGGTCTGCCGTTTGCGACAGCGATTGTGCAGTGACCTGCAATTCCGTCGCTGCGGTGCTAACCGCGGTGACAATTCCTCCCGCCACCTCGCACCTGTGCGCCCGGTCCTGCTTGATCTTGCCGCGCCCCGTCACGGCGCGGCGCGCAGGGATTTCCGTCGTGGTGTCGCCTGTCGACAGGGCCTCGAAATTGCGGATGAAATCGGCGAACCCGGCGCTTGCCGCCGCACTGTCAGTTTTCGCAAGTTCAACTATGGCGCAAGCGTTCGCGATGTAAGCGTCGAGGGGAGCTGCGTTGTTTCGTGCACGGATGGCTGGATCTCGATCGCTACTGACCATCCGCGTTGCGGCAGCTTCAGACGCTCACCACGCCAACGCTTCCTTCAGCGCCAGCTCAAGATCAGCGGAAAGCGCAGGCCCCTTGCCATCCAGATCGGACGGGGCGTCGCCCGGTTCGAGATAGCGCCAACCCTGAAAGGGGCGCTTCTTGCGCGGCTTCGTGCGGATCAGTTCGGAGCCAAGGTGGATGCGGCACATGGATTTGCCGTCCTTGTCCTTCAACTCCTCAAATCCGATAAGGCGCTGGCGCACGATGATGAAGTGCTTGATGACCCAGTAGAGCGAACCGCCGTCGAGCATTTCGGCCGCGCGCTTGGGCGACATCCGGGTGTCGTGCCAGGGCGTGGCATTCTTGACCCTGCCCGCGATGCTGGCCACGCACTTGTCCTGCCATTCGGCAAGGTCTTCGACGTTTTCCGCGCCGACGCACAGCTTGATCATGTGAAGCGCCATGCGGGGGAGCTAAGCCATGAGTCTCGGCCGGGGCAACCGTGCGGCGCTGGATAGCTGGGGACGTGTTGTCGCGCGGCCTACTGCGCCCGGGCCATGAGGCTGGGCTCCACGTTGTAGGGTTGTTCGCGCGACGCCAGATCCTGCTGGCCATCGCCTGCGAGGCCGAAGGCGATGTCGGTGAGCTGGACCTTGATCGTGCGTTCCTCGGATATGCCCCAGCGGCCGCCCTTGGCGTACACTTCGTAGGCCATGACGTAAGACACGCCCCAGCGTTCGGAATATCCGAAATTGTAGCGCTGGCGGTATTGCGACACCTCCGTGCCGTCCTCCAGCGTGACAGGCCGCTCGATCGTATACTCGATGCGGCTGATGAAGCCGGACACCGGGTCAAGTTGCACGCGACCTGCCATGCCGGAGGAGAATGGGGCGTCGAACTCCGTGTCGTTCTTTGACATCCTGTGATTGAAGGCTACAGCCATCGCCTCGGGCGCGCCTGCAATGCGGGCGTCGCCGAGGCTGGGGCGGAGATCGTCGGCAAAAAGGCGACTGTCGGCCTGCCGTTCGGCGCGCCAGCCATCAACGACGGCGTCGAGCTCGTCATTGTCGCCTTGTCGAAGGGTCAGCCTAAAGCGTTCGGCTGGCGTGGCGTAGGGATCGTATTCGATCCGGCGGACGGCGTTGCCGCTGGTCAGCGTGGCATGAAAAGCGGCGCGCATGGCTGCGGGCGGCTCAACAGCGTCGAGCGCCCGCTCCAGCGCCTGTTCCGGGGGCAAACCGGCCCACGTGATAGCGAAAAGAAGTAAGGCAGACATATCGCGCGATCCGTTCCCGCCCCGGGGAAGACGACCCTTGTCGCCAGGACAACCCTTGCCATGGAATGTGGCTGGAATTGGCCCCGCAACATGAATTCGAACCGGCAGCTGCTGATAACCAGTGTGCGGCGGCCAAGGTGAACGAAGTCCGAATCACGCTGGGCGCGATTGGGGCGGAGCTGCGATTATTGCGGCGACCTGCTCTGGCAGGGCTTCCAGACGCACCAGGATGGCGCCGTCAGTGGCCTGCATGCCGGCAGCGGCGGAGACTTCGGAAATCTTGCCATCGCGCGGGGCAGTCAACGTGTGTTCCATCTTCATTGCTTCGAGGACGACCAGCGCATCGCCGCGCTTCACATCCTGACCGGCGGCGATCTTCACCTCCAGCACCTTGCCCGGCATCGGCGCGCGAACGTCGTCGCCGCCAGCGAGGGCTTCGATGGCGTGGGTGTAGTCGGGTCCGCGCAGGGCGAACGCGCGGCCGTTGGCGAAGAGGACGGGGCCGTCGCTGAGCGCGCGGACTGCGCCGAAGACATCGGCGCCATCGACAGCGCCGAACACGAGGACGCCGGATTCGGTCGGGACGACGTCCAAATCGACGTCAAAGCTATCCTCGCCGATGTAGGCGCGGTGGTCGCCTGCCATATCGAGAGTCATGCGGATGGATGTCGCGATATCGTCGACCATGAAGGTGTAATTTGCGCGGGGGGCGGCGTTGATACGGAAGCCGTCGCTGAAGCTCCACGGGTCAACACCGTCGGGCTGGAGCGCGGCAAGACCGGTGGCGCCGAGGATCATCATGTCGGCAAGTTCGGCGTCAGTTGGCTCAGCAAGTTCGCCGAGATCGGCTTCGACTGTGTTGGTAGTCGCAACGCCTGTGCGGAAGTCGTTGTGGTCGAGCAGGTTGGCGAGCAATGCGAGGTTGGTCGTCACGGGCCAGACTTCGGCCTCGCGGAGGGCATCGCCAAGGGCGTCGAGCGCATCATCGCGCGTGGGGCCGTGGGCGATCGCCTTGGCAATCATGCTGTCATAGGTCGCAGGGATTTCGTCGCCCTCGTCCACTGCGCTGTCGAGGCGGAGGCTGATGCCGTGGTCATCGTCGTCGGCTTCGTTAGCGAAGGCGGAGAGATCGAAGCGCTCGAGGCGGCCGGAGGATGGGAGGAAGCCGCGTGCAGGGTCCTCGGCGCAGAGGCGCGCTTCGACGGCGTGGCCGGTGAGCGCGATCTGCGATTGGGCCGGGAGCTTTTCGCCGCTGGCGACCCGAAACTGAAGTTCGACGAGGTCGAGGCCGGTGATCAGTTCGGTGACGGGGTGCTCGACCTGGAGGCGGGTGTTCATTTCCATGAACCAGAAGCCGTCGGGACGCAGCGGGCCTGAGCCGTCGACGATGAACTCGATGGTGCCGGCGTTGCGATAGCCAACCGCCTTCGCGGCCATGAGGGTGGCGTCGGTCATTGCCCTGCGGACTTCCGCGGTCATGCCGGGGGCAGGCGCTTCCTCGATCACCTTCTGGTGACGACGCTGCAGCGAGCAGTCGCGCTCGAACAGGTGGATGTAGTTGCCGTGACTGTCGCCGAAAACCTGCACCTCGATGTGGCGCGGGCTCTGCACG
>JBMOGP010000070.1:0-8828 GCA_049318285.1 Hyphomonadaceae bacterium | reverse complement strand
GCGCAGGCTGGATCCCCAGAACGACCTGATGAGCGCGATTGCGCGCGCGCAGGTCGACGGCCAGCTGCTGAGCGATGAGTATCTCGACGGTTCCTGGCTGCTGATCATCTTCGCCGGGAACGACACGACCCGGAACACGCTCTCGGGCGCGATGAAGTTGCTGACGGAGTTTCCTGACCAGAAGGCGAAGCTGATTGCCAGGCCGGACCTGCTCGCCAACGCGGCGGACGAGTTCATCCGACTGGTCAGCCCTGTCATCTACATGCGCCGTACCGCCCTCCAGGACGCAGAAATCGCCGACCAGAAGATCGCGGCCGGCGAGAAGGTGATCATGTACTACGGCGCAGCCAACCGCGACCCGGCCATATTCGACAACCCGGACCAGCTGGATGTCGCTCGGGAGAATGCAAACAAGCATATTGCGTTCGGCTATGGTCCGCATGTCTGTCTGGGAAAGCGCGTTGCGCAGATCCAGCTCGAGGAGGCTTATCGCCAGATCCTCGGCCGGTTTCCGGACATCGAATGGACAGGCGAGATCGACATCGCCCCGAACAACTTCGTGCACGCCATCCGGAAGCTCGGGGTGCGCTACGCGCCGCGAAACTGAGAGCGTTCTGAGCCGCCCCGGGAACACCGGGGCGTGGTCAAGGGAGAACCGCCTTGGGCGACATCATCAGCGGCAACCGCCGCATCGACACCGCGGCGCTGGATAAACGCGCCGCCCGGGCGGCAAGCGGCCTCGCCAGTCTCGGCGTTGTTCGCGGCGACATCATCGCGCTGTTCCTGCGTAACGACATCCCCTTCTTCGAGGCAAGCATCGCGGCGGGGTTGCTGGGAGCCTATCCAACGCCGGTGAACTGGCACGGCACGGCGGAAGAGGCGCGCTACATTTTCGAGAACTCGGGCGCGAAGGTGATCGTCGTTCACGCCGACCTTCTGGGGCCGATCCAGCGCGTGATCCCGGATGGCGTCGCCGTGCTGGTCGTGCCGACGCCGCCTGAACTTGCGGAGGCCTACGGCGCGAGCAAGGAGGCGAGCGCTGTTCCCACAGGCATGGTGGACTGGAGCAGCTGGGTCGACACCTTCGAGCCTTACGCCGCTCCACCCGCGCCATCGCCCGGCACGATCATCTATACCTCCGGCACGACGGGCCAGCCAAAGGGCGTGCGCCGCGCGCAGCCGACGCAGGAACAGCATGAATTCAGCATGCGAAACCTTGTCTATGTCTTCGGCTTCACGACACGTCCGCCGCCGCAGATCGTCGCCGCGATGGTGGGGCCGATGTATCATTCCGCACCGAACGCCTATGGCATGGTTGCGGCCCGCATAGGTGCGACCATCCTGCTCCAGCCCCGCTTCGATCCCGAAGACCTGTTGAGATTGATCGAAGAAGAGAAGATCACGCACATCCACATGGTGCCGATCATGTTCAACCGGCTGCTGAAGCTGCCGGAAGAGGTGAGAGGCAAGTACGACCTGTCCTCGCTTGAGTTCGTCGTCCATGCAGCCGCGCCGTGCCCGGCGCCGATCAAGCGCGCGATGATCGAATGGTGGGGGCCGGTGATAAACGAATACTACGGCTCGACCGAGGTCGGCAGCGTGACGTTCTGCAATTCGCAGGAGTGGCTGGCTCACCCCGGGACAGTCGGCAAGGCCATGCCGGGTGCCGATGTCAAGGTCATCGATGGCGAGGGAAAGTCGCTGCCTGTCGGTGAGATCGGCGAAGTCGTGGCGAAGTTCCCCGGCATTGCCGATTTCACCTATCACAAGGATCACGCCAAGCGCGTCGCGTCGGAGAAAGCCGGGCTCATCGCGCCCGGCGATGTGGGTTATCTCGACGCAGACGGCTTTCTCTATCTCTGCGATCGCGCCAAGGACATGATCATCTCGGGCGGCGTGAACATCTATCCCGCAGAAATCGAGTCCGTGCTTCACCGTATGCCTGGCGTGGCGGACTGCGCCGTCTTTGGCGTGCCTGACGACGAATACGGCGAGGCCGTGCACGCGTGCGTGCAGCTGCAGCCGGGAGCGTCGCTGTCGGATGCGGATGTGAAGGCGTTCCTGCGCCAGCACATCGCAGGCTTCAAGACGCCCAAGGCCGTCGACTTCCACGCTGAGCTTCCGCGTGAGGACTCTGGCAAGATCTTCAAGCGCAAGCTTCGCGAGCCCTTCTGGGCCGGTCGCGCAACACGCATCTAGTTATTTCGAGAGGCCGCACATGAATTTCGATTTTTCCGAAGACCAGAAGATGCTGCGGGATCAGGCGCGCAAGTATCTCGATGACCGGTGCAGCCGGAAAGCTGTGCGCGAGATCCTGAACGACGCGGGCAAGTCGCATGACGCTGCGCTGTGGAAGGGTGTCGCGGAGCAGGGCTGGCTCGGGGTTGCGATACCGGAGGAGTTCGGCGGGCTCGGGCTGGGCGGCCTCGAGCTCTGCGTCCTGGCGGAGGAGGTTGGCCGCGCCGTTGCACCGATCCCGTTCTCGTCGACCGTCTACTTCTTTGCGGAGGCGGTGCTGGCGTCCGGATCTGCGGCGCAGAAGCAGGCCCTGCTGCCGAAGCTTGTCAGCGGCGAACTGGTCGGCGCATTCGCAGTTTCGGAAGGGCCGGGTGCGCCATCGCCCGCCAGTATTGAGGCGAGTTTTGACGGAGCGCGGCTTTCCGGGGTGAAGATCCCAGTCACGGACGGCGACATCGCCACGCATGCCGTTGTGCTGGCGCGCGAAGGGCAGGGCCTGTCGCTGGTTATTGTGGCCCTGGATCAGGCGGGGGTGAAGCGCGAGACACTGACAACGCTGGATCCAACGCGGGGCCATGCGCGGCTTACGTTCGACAAGGCGAACGCGGAACGGCTGGGCAAGGCTGGGGAAGGCTGGTCGCTGACCGAGGCGGTGTTTGATCGCGCGGCCGTCCTGATCGCGTTCGAACAGCTTGGCGGGGCGCAGGCCTGTCTCGACATGGCGGTCGACTACGCAAAAGGGCGCTATGCGTTCTCGCGCCAGATCGGCTCGTTCCAGGCGATCAAGCACAAGCTGGCCGACATGTATGTTGCGATCGAACTTGGGCGTTCGAATGCATATTATGGCGCATGGGCGCTATCGACGGAGTCGTCGCAATTGCCACTGGCAGCAGCCGCAGCTCGGGTGGCTGCAAGCGAGGCCTACTATTTCGCAGCCAAGGAAAACATCCAGGCGCATGGCGGCATGGGATTTACGTGGGAAGTCGATTGCCACCTCTTCTACCGCCGCGCCAAGCTGCTGGCCGTGCAGGCCGGAGGGCCGGGCGTCTGGAAAGAGAAGCTCGTCCGTCGCCTTGAACTCAAGAACGCAGCCTAGGGAAACGACACATGGATTTCAACGACACTCCCGAAGAAGCCGCTTTCCGTGCTGAAGCGCGCAGCTGGCTCGATAAGACGCTCGGTGCGCCAAATGCGAAGGCCAGCCTTCGCGTTGAAGGTCCAGAGGCGATGAAGGCCGCGAAGGCCTATCAGAAAAAGAAGGCCGAGGCCGGCTTTGCCGGACTGACATGGCGCAAGGACGTCGGCGGCCGCGAATTGCCGCCGATCTTTTCCGTGATTTTCGGACAGGAAGAGCAGAAGTTCCAGGCTCCCACCGGGCCGTTCGCCATCGGCCTCGGCATGTGCATTCCAACTGTCATTGCCTTCCATTCGCCAGAGGGCGTCAACCGCTATGTCGCCCCAGCGCTGCGCGGGGAGGAAATATGGTGCCAGCTGTTCTCCGAGCCCAGCGCCGGTTCCGACGTCGCGGGACTCAAAACCCGCGCGGTGAAGGACGGCGAGGACTGGGTCATCAACGGCCAGAAGGTCTGGACCTCAGGCGCGCACTACTCCGATTATGGAATCCTGCTTGCCCGCACGAACCCGGAGAAGGAGAAGCACAAGGGCCTCACCATGTTCGTCGTGAACATGAAGGCGCCCGGCGTGGATGTCCGGCCGATCCATCAGATGTCAGGCGGATCGAACTTCAACGAGGTCTATTTCAACGACGTGCGCATCTCGGACTCCGAGCGGCTTGGGGAGGTCGGGAATGGCTGGAATGTCGCGCTTGTCACGCTGATGAATGAACGCCTGGCCGTGGGCGGGTCGTCCGGCCCGGAGTACGCCGAAATTCTTGAGCTCGCGCGCAACACGCCCTCGCCCTCGGGCAAGGGCACACTCCTGCAGGATCAGGCGTTCCGCGAGAAGCTGGCCAGCTGGTATGTCAGCGCCGAGGGCTACACGCTTGGCAAATACCGTACGATGACCGCGCTTTCGAAGGGGCAGACGCCGGGGCCGGAGAGTTCGATCGGCAAGATCCTGAACGCCAACCGGATGCAGGATATCGGCAATGCCGCAATCGAGGCTGAGGATCATTTCGGCATCATCAGCGACCCTGCGCTCGCGCCCATGCAAGGCGCTTTCCACAACGCCTACATGTGGGCCCCCGGCCTGCGCATCGCTGGCGGCACTGACGAGATCCTGCGCAACATCATTGCTGAGCGGGTGCTCGGCCTGCCGCAGGATGTTCGGGTAGACAAAGGCGTGGCCTACAAGGACCTGCCAAGCGGGAGATAGACGCAGTTCTGCAATCGAGCTGCCTGTGAAGAACCTTTGGCTTGCGCGGGACTCACGATGCGTTAGTGAGGCGATCCTTCCAAAGGGAATTCGCCATGGCCGATGGGCCTGCCTCAAAGGCACGATCTGGTGTTGCGCGTGCGGAATGCGCGATCGGCGTCGCCGCCGTGCGCATTGCAGAAGCGCTCAACAAGAAGAACGTGCTGGCGATCATCTCGAGCGACTATCGTGCGCGCGATATTCATGCGGCGTTGCACGGCCTCGCACCGAAGTCCGAGATCGTGTTCTTCGATCCAAGCGATGCGCTGCCGGGCGACACCCAGCCGCCAACGCCCGCAAACACTGGCGTCCGGCTCGCCGCCTTGAGACGCGCGCGGGCTCTGGCGCGGGCGAAGGCGCGGCGCGTTGTCTGCGTGACCACGGCCGAAGCCGCAAGCGAGATGCTGCCGAAGCCGGCGACATTTGACGGTCCGCTCACGCGGTTCCTGGTCGGCGGCCGTATCGAATCAGACGCCTTCCGAAAGGTGGTCGGCAATATCGGCTATTTCGAGGATGACCGTGTGGACGAGCCGGCCGAGTTCGCCATGCGCGGACGCGTCATCGACATATTTCCCGCCAATGCCGAGCGGCCGGTACGGATTGAACTCTCCGATGGCGTGATCCAGCGTATCCGCGAGTTCGACTCTGTCAGCCAGCGCGGAAAGCGCGACCTGCCGCACATCGATCTTGGCGGCGCGGCCTGGCCGGTCCTGCTTGGGCGGAGCAACACGCTGTTCGACTACTTTCCCGACGCGGTCATCGCACTCGATCCGGGCGCCGTTGCCGAGCGCACGCGCTATCTGAGCCTTGCTGCGGATTCAGTTCAGGGCGTTCGGCGGAAGAACTCACCGGCCGTGCAGAACATCGTTCAGCAACCGGCATGGGATGCTGCGACGAAGAAGCGGAGTACAGTCGACCTGGTGGCCGGTGCAGACGAACGTACGATCCGCTTCTCTGCCAACCCCGACCCCGTGAAGGCGATGAATGCGGAGATCGCAACCGCGCTCAAGGAGAAGGCCCGCGTTGTCATCGCGGGTTCCGAGCACGACCTTCGATTCATCAAGAAGCGCTTGCCGAGAAAGCTCGTCCAGGGCGTACGGCCCATACCCAGCTGGAACGAGGCTGACAGTGGCTGGCTTAACCGGGTGAAGCTGCTGGAAATGCGGCTCCAGCTGAGCTGGCGAGAGCAGAAGCGACTCGTCATCGCGGCTGTTGAAGTGCTCGGCAGCAATGCGGGTCTGGCGGCCGCCGGTGTCGACAATGGCGAGCATCTCCTCGAGATCGGTGACGTCTGTGTTGGCGACGTCATCATCCATGAAGACCACGGCATCGCCGTTATCGCTGGCCTGAGCCGCCCGTCCGGATCAAGCGCTGTCGTTGAGGCGATCGAGCTGGAATATGCCGGCGGCGCGCGCCGTCTCGTGCCTGTCGAGGAGGCGGATCGCATCTGGCGCTATGGCGCCGACCGCACTGCCGTTACGCTGGATGGACTGGACGGCGTCAGCTGGCGCAAGCGCCGCCTCATCATCGACAAGGCCATGACGGATACGGCAGTCGACATGACGCGGCTGGCGACGGAAAATGCCAAACGCAAGGCCGCGAAGATCGAACCCGATCCCGGCGCCTATGCCGACTTCGTGACAGGGTTTCCGTTTTCCGAGACCCCCGACCAGATGCGCGCCATCAACGCCGTCCGTGAGGATCTCGGTTCGGGAAAGCCGATGGACCGGCTGGTCGTTGGCGATGTGGGCTATGGAAAGACCGAGGTGGCCTTGCGCGCTGCTGCCCTTGTCGCTCTGGCGGGCAGGCAGGTTGTCGTCTCTGCCCCCACCACCGTGCTGGTGCGCCAGCACTATGAGACATTTAAGCAGCGTTTCGAGCGGACCGGCCTGAAGGTCGCCGCACTGTCGCGTCTGTCAGACGCGGCGGACCGCAAGCGTGTGAAGGCCGGGCTGGCCGATGGGTCGATCTCTGTTGTGGTGGGAACCGGGGCGGTGGCCTCGGAGAAAGTCGAATACGCAAAGCTCGCTCTGGTCGTGATCGACGAGGAACAGCGTTTCGGCGCCGCCGACAAGAGCAGGCTGCGCGACCTCGCTGGCCCAAGTGGGCACCTGCTGAGCCTGACGGCGACGCCTATCCCCCGCACGCTGCAGAATGCGCTTCTCGGCCTGAAGCAGATGTCCGTGATTGCAACGCCGCCCGCGCGCCGACAGCCTATCCGCACGCTCGCCGGGACGTTCGACGAACATCAGGTGCGGACGGCGCTGCTGCGCGAGAAGGACAGGGGCGGGCAGAGCTTTGTCGTTGTGCCGCGTATCCAGGATATCGCGGCCATGGAGGCGACGCTGCAGCGACTGACGCCGGACCTGTCGCTGCTGAAAGCACATGGCGAGATGCCCGCGGCTGAAATCGACACGTCGATGGTGCGGTTCGCCGGCGGCCTTGGCGACGTGCTGCTTGCGACGAACATCATCGAAGCTGGCCTCGACGTACCCCGCGCCAATACGATGGTGGTGTGGCGCGCGGACCGATTTGGCCTTGCCCAGCTGCACCAGCTGCGCGGGCGTGTAGGCCGCGGCAACCGGCGTGGGCATATCCTGCTGACGACTGAAGCGGGGGCGTCTCTGACGGAAGCCACGCGGAAGCGCTTGCGGACGCTGGAATCTCTCGACCGGCTCGGAGCCGGCTTTGCGATCAGTGCGCGCGATCTCGACATTCGTGGTGCAGGCGATCTGGTTGGCGATGCGCAAAGTGGACACATGAAGCTGATCGGCATCGATCTCTACCAGCATCTGCTTGAGCGGGCCGTGCGAGAGGCGCAGGGCGAAACGCTGGAGCGATGGACGCCGGTGATCAACCTCGGGATCAATGGCCGAATTCCGGCAGACTGGATTCCCGAGGCTGACTCGCGCCTGTCCCTCTACCTGCGTCTCGCGCGCCTCACATCTCGCGAAGAACAGGGCGCGTTTGAGGAGGAACTGATCGATCGGTTCGGCGAAAAGCCCACCGAGGCCGCAACGTTGCTGCGCATAGCCAATGTGCGGACGCTCGCGCGGGTTGCCAATATCGCGAAGGTGGATGGCGGCCCGACTGCGATCGCGTTCGCGCCGCGTGTTGAGCCGACGAAGAAGGCGATAGCTGAGGCAGGGCTGGCGGCGCGTAATGGCCGGTTGATCCTGGAGGAAGCGATCGCAGATCCGCTCGATCGCCTCGCGCGTGTCGAGAAGGTGTTGGGCCAGCTTGCCGGTGGACGCAAGCGGGCCTGATCCAGGCTGCAGCCGGCTCGACTGGAGCCTCGTGCCGCCCCCACGCACGCGAGCCCTGTATCGATTAATCAAGGCGTGAACGGCTCGTATTCAAAATTTCTGGTGGGACATGTTCCGTCGACCACCAATGCTGCAGCGACAAGCACAGGCTGCTGCAAAAACGCACCCGCGAGGGCTTGTGCATGCTGGGCGCTACGACGCTTGAGGCGTGTGTGGACGCGCTCGAACGTTGCGCTGGCGGGGAGTGGCGACAGATTGAAGGCTGCATCGCTGATCGCAGCGCGTTTCTGGGCCCGGGCATGGACAAGATCACGAACGCTTTCACGCGCGTTGACCTGACGGGCAAGATCCCGCCGATGGTCTTTGCGGACGCGGTCGACCCCGGCGCCCCTACGATTCAGGCCTGCTCTGCCTCGCGGCGCATGCGGGCCAGACGGATGCCGCCATCCATCGCATCGGCCGCTGGATCAGTCAGGCGGGAGGCTGTGCTCGCTGGGATGTAGGGACGGATGAACTCGACCAGCCCGCCAACCAGCGCCACGCGCGGTGCTCCGCGATCCAGCACCGCTTCGGCAAGCCCGGCGATGTGGATGGCGGCGTCTCGCAAGAGGTTGCTGGCAGCCGCTTCACCAGCCGCCGCGTGCTTGATCACGATCGCTGCGAAGGCGGCGTAGTCAGTTGCGTTCGCCGTGTCCGACCAGCGGATGACAACAGCGGGGTCGGACGAGAAGCGCTCGAGGATTTCCTCCGCAAATGCCGTCGGCTTTGCTCGCCCGTCGAGGGTGCGAAGCGAGTACCGGATGGCGTTGAGGCCGATATGGGCGCCGCTGCCTTCATCCGACACCGGGAAACCATAGCCGCCGACACGGATGGTGTTTCCCTTGTAGGTGATGCCGATGCTGCCCGTGCCGCAGACGACGATGCCGCCTTCATCGCCGCCGAAGGCGCCGA
>JBMOGP010000069.1:0-8864 GCA_049318285.1 Hyphomonadaceae bacterium | reverse complement strand
AGGCGGCGCTGGAGAAATTCCACGGCCACCAGAAGAAGGCGGCCGAGCATCTGGGTCTCAGCTATCACCAGATGCGTGGGCTCTTGCGAAAATATGGCGTCGGCCGCGAGGCGGCGAACCAACAAGATGTTAGCGAATTCTGAGCAGTTTTGTTCGGTCAACGAAACTTTTCCTCAACCCTGTTTCCGTAGCCTGCATGAGGAGCCGTCCGCATGCGTCGCACCTTCTTCCTCGACATGGCGTTCGACGCGCTCAACGCGGACGAGGCAGCGCGCAGGATCGCGACGCGTGCGCGAAAGCTCGGCCCGTTCGCCTATGTCGCGACGCCCAATGTCGACCACCTGGTTCGAGTCGATCGCGAGCCACGGTTTATGCGACTGTACGACGATGCGTGGCTGAACCTCTGCGACAGCCGCATTCTCGAAGCGTTCGCCAATGCCTCCTATCTCGACCTGCCCGCGGCGCCTGGCGCCGACATTGTGGAGCATCTGTTCCGTCAGCACATCGGCGCTACCGATCCCGTGGTGGTGATTGGGGGCACGCAGAAGCTGGTCGATCGCCTGCGGCGGGAGTTCGCAACGCCTGATATTCGCTGGCTCGACGCACCGGCCGGACTGCGCGATGATCCAGGGGTCCGCACGGCCTGTGTGCAGTTCATCCGCGAGAACCCGGCGCCGTTCGTCTTCCTTGCCGTGGGCTCGCCGCAGCAGGAACTGATCGCGCATGAGGCGCGGCGCGCGGGCGACTGCACAGGCGTGGCGGTGTGCTGTGGCGCGGCGCTGGAGTTCCTGACGGGCATGGCGGCGCGCGCACCACAATGGGCGCGCGAGCACAGGCTGGAGTGGTTGTACCGGCTGGCGGCCGAGCCGGGACGGCTGTGGAAGCGGTACCTCGTCGACGGACCTCGCATCTTTCTTATCTGGCATCGCTGGCGCAGCGGCGTGCATGTCGCTTCCGTGGGCGCTCGTGGGGTGGCAGCTTCCCCTCGATAGGGGAATGCGATGGCGGGGCAGACGCGGCTCCATCTTTGGTTAGACCCCGCGATCGGCTCCGGACTGCGACGAACGCTGGAGGCGGCGTTCGGCCGGCTGAATGTCGAGGCTGCCGATGGCGATGCCGCGCGCGGCGGAGACGGCAGCGGCGTTGCCCGACGTGATCGCGTGGGCGGGCACGCCTTATTCGGGCGAGACGCGGAAGGGGCGGCCGCACGACCATGGCGTGATGACGTTCACACACTTACAATCTGTTGTGGCGGCCTACCATGGTGAGTTTGCCGATGGGAAGGGCGCGGGTCTTGGCGCTGCCGTCGCTGATGAGGGGACTGTGTCGTCGGGCCAGTGGTTAGCGGACGAAGCTTGCGGCTTCGGCATTCTCGAGGCGCCGGATGTGTGGCGTTTCGAGGGATGCATGAAAGCTGGCGCCTCAGGGGCGCCGATCGCTGAACAAGGTGGGAACTGGTCGTGGACGGACGCTATGCGCGCCACGACAAAGCGTCATGTCATCGCTTCATCCCTGCCGGCTCCTGCTCCGGAGCAGCTAGCGCCAGCAGCTGATCGAAGCCTCCAGTTCATCGAGGACCATGGCGCGCGGGCTGATGTAGGCGATCGTGCTTTCGCCGGAGAAGGATGAAAGCGCATCACCCATTCCGACGGCCATCTCGGCCAGCTCTTCGGGCGTGAACGCCTCGCCATTGTGCGAGCCCGCGAGGACCTTAGCCTCCGCGACGGCGCTGCTGATGACCGCTCCATCGAGCGTCCAGCTGCCCAGGATTGAAAACTCCAGGCTGACGACGTCGCCGCCATCGGACACTTCGACGTAAAACCACCCCTCCAGCGAACCGTCGGCATTGAAGGCGAGATCTGCATCCATCCCCGGCTCATCGAGCAGTGACGTCATCCGGCACGACCAGGCGGCGCTCGTGAGTTCGTCCCTCGTCTGCGCATGGGCAGGCGCACCTGCGACCACCACGGCGGCCGCCACAAGCATTGATCGAAACATCCATCATCCCCGATCTCGAAGCGCGCACGATGGCGTGGGATAAGCTCCGCTCCCCGGCACCCTCTTTCTGATCTGCTGCAATCGCCCCATAAGAAAGTAAAGAGGCCGGAAGGCGAAGAGGTTCGCCGGATTTCACCGCGGATTGGACCGCACTCGCACGGGCTTTGGATCGGCTGGAGGATCAGGGCATGCCACTTCGCCTCTACATGCACCCGCTCGCATCCTATTGCTGGAAGACGCTGATTGCGCTCTACGAGTGCGGCGTTCCGTTCGAGCAGGAGGTCGTCGACCTGCAGGATCCCGACGCGCGTGAGCGCTTCGTTCGGATGACGCCGCTGGGCAAATTCCCTGTTCTTGTTGATGAGGAGGCCAACAAGGCGTTTCCGGAATCGAGCATCATCATCGAGTATCTTGCGCTGAAGTATCCGGCGGCGGCGAAGCTGTTGCCTGCGGACAAGGACCTTGCGCTGCGCGTGCGGCTTTCGGACCGGTTCTATGATCTCTACGTACACGAGAAGGTTCAGAAAATCGTGGCGGACCGGATCCGGCCGGAGGGCCAGAAGGATCCGTCCGGCGTCGATCGGACAAGGCAGGAACTGGAGATTGCGCTCGCGCTGGTGGATCGCGACATGGGTGCTGGCGGCTGGGCGACCGGCCTTACCTTCACCATGGCAGACTGCGCTGCGGCGCCGGCGCTCTACTATGCCAACCAGGTTGCGCCGTTCGCGCAGAGCCATCCGGGCGCGGCGCGTTATCTTGACCGGCTGATCGCGCGGCCATCGTTCGCGCGCGTGCTGGAAGAGGCTGCGCCTCACTTCGAGATGTTCCCGAAGGGGTGAGGTTCAACGTTCCTCGCAGATGCTGGCACGGCGCGCGCGAGCTTCTCGAGCTGGCTGCGGTCGGCGGCGGGACCCGCGGCGGGGACACAGCCGCCTGTGCGCGCATCGGCCTGCTGGCGCGGGCGCTTGCCTTCGACGGCGATCGGATCGATCCAGTCGCTAAGGCAAAGCGGCCGCGCATGAGCGGCGCTTCGCCGGGTGTCTATGCGGGGCGGTTGGCACAGGTGCGTGCTTCGGCAGCTTCGGTGTTGGCTCGCTCGCGGGCCGTCTGCGTCGCTTCCAGTGTTGCGGTCTCGGCAACGGTGGCGGCGGCAGTTGCGCGCTCGATGGCGGAGGCCATGCCGCCGGTGACCGACACGAACTGGCGGCGGACGAACGTGTGGCAGATAGGCTCCTTCAAGAAGAAGCCGCCGCCGAAGCTGACGCTCCAGATCGCGAAGACGAGGTGGAACAAGCATGCGACGATGCGTGTCCACCAGGCGCGGCCACGCTGCGCAGCGCCACCCCTTGGCGCTGCACCCGGAGAGCGTCGGGCGATCGTGATTGCCAGTTATGCGGCTGAGAGTTCGCCCGTGTCCGTGCCAGCCGCACGCAGGTCGGCACAGCCAGGGCCGGTCGTGAGCACGGAGAGGAGCACAAAGCCTCACAGGTCCGGGCCGGCATGTCCGCGCGGCGAAAGCGGCGCTGTCAGCCAGCGCCGCCGTCCCCCACCAGTTGCCAGACGCTGGCGCCGGCAACCAGGGATCGCACAGCTGATTCTGCCTGGTAGCGGGTCAGCGCCGCCCGGACACGCAGCCGTCAGGATTTTTCTCCCGAGGGTGATGCACGCCTGCCTCAATCATAAATTATGCCAGAGGCGGGTAGAGCCTGCCGCCTCGGTGCACTATCGGAAGACCCATGAGCGACCTGCCTTCGATCGGCCGTATCGTTGACCGCGAGCACCTGCTGCCGGTGCGGGTTTACTATGAAGACACGGACTTCACCGGAGTGGTCTATCACGCGACCTACCTGCGTTATTGCGAACGTGGCCGATCCGAAATGTTGCGGGTTATGGGCGTGCCGCCGGGGCAGCCGGACCATGGGATTTTCGCGGTAACGCGCATCGTGATGGACTATCGGGCTCCGGCGCGGATCCACGATTCCCTGCTGATTCGTACATCGTTCGCCGGAATGAAAGGACCCCGCCTGAACTTCCGCCAGCGGATCGAGCGTGCGGGCGTGCTGATGGTAGAGGCCGAGGTCGTGGCGGTTGCGATCCACCCGGACGGGCGCGCGCGCAAACCTTCAGCTGCAGAATTATCACACTGGTCAGCCTACGCCCCGTCCACGCTGAATAGCCCCTGAAGGCCCGGGGAATCGCCGGTATTGACCTTCATCTCGCCTAATTTCGTGACCAGAACCGATGCAAATAGCTGTGTTAAGGCGCTTTCGCATAAGCCTGTTAGAGCCCCCGGCGTAACCTGAGAGGATTGAATGCCCGAAGCCTTGCCCGAAGCGCTCGTTACAACCGAGGATTTCTCTCTCGTTGCGCTCTTCCTGCGGGCGGACCTGATCGTGCAGGCGGTCATGGCGATACTGGCGCTGGCGTCAGTGTGGACACTCGCCGTGGCGATCGACAGGTTCTTCTCGATATCCGGCGCCAAGTCGCGCGCCAATAAGTTCGAGCAGGCTTTCTGGGCAGGTCAGCCTATGGATGACCTCAGCGATCGCGTCACCGACAAGCCGGCCGAAGCGATGGCGCGTGTGTTCTCCGCCGGCGCGCGTGAATGGCGCGAGAGCCGCCGCGGGGCTGCGGGGGACGACACCAACCGCGCGATCGTCGAGCGTGCGACACAGATGATGGACGTGGCCGTGAACCGCGAGACGCAGCGGATGGAGACGGGTCTGTCGACGCTGGCCATCATTGCATCGTCCACGCCCTTCATCGGCCTGTTCGGCACCGTGATCGGGATCATGAACTCGTTCCGCAACATCGCGGCGCAGGGCGAGACCAACCTCACCGTCGTGGCGCCGGGCATCGCCGAGGCGCTGTTCGCCACTGCACTCGGGCTGTTCGCGGCCATTCCGGCGCTGATCTTCTACAACAAGTTCTCGGCCGATGTTTCGGCCTTTTCTGACCGTCTGACGAATTTCGCGCAGGAAGTCTCGGTGCGGCTGTCCAAGCGCCTCAACGAAAAGCGGGACGTCTGACATGCCGATGCTGATTAGAGGCTCGGGAGGCAGACGCGGACGCCGGCGGCCGATGGCCGACATCAACGTGACCCCCATGGTCGACGTGATGCTTGTGCTGCTGGTGGTGTTCATGGTCACGGCGCCGATGCTGGCGACCGGCGTTTCGGTATCCCTGCCGAAGGTGACGGCGGAGCAGATGCCGACAGAAAACCAGCGCCCGCTGGTTGTCACCATCGACAAGGATGGCGGCGTCTATCTGGGGATGGAGGATACGCCGGTTGAATTGAAGGACCTTGCGCCACAGCTGATGGCGCTGGCCGAGAACAATATCGAAAAGCGCGTCTATGTGCGTGCCGATGAAATGGTGGCGAACGGGGTGGTCGTGAAGGTTCTGGCGCTGTTGCAGACAGCCGGCTTCAGAAACGTTGGCCTGCCCGTTGACCCGAATGTGGCGCGGCGCATCATGCAGGAAGGCTGATCCCGCTGATGCAAAGACTGCCCCCCGCTTCGATCGTGTCACTGCCGTCAGCGTTCTTCTCGTTCCTGCTGCATGGCGGCGTGGTTGTCGCGACCCTGTGGTCGATGCCCCAGTCCGAGCCGCTGCCGGTGACGACCCAGCATTATGTGCCGATCGAGCTGGTCGACATGTCGGATGAGACCAACCTCACCGAGATTGCCGCAGCGATGGAGAAGGCCGACGAAGAGGCCTCTCTGGAGGAGGAATCCAAGGCTGCGGCCGCCCCTGCCCCTCCGCCAGTCGAGGAAGATGCGATCTCGTTCGACGAGCTGAAGGACAAGCCGAAGCAGGAACCCAAGAAGGATCCGCCGAAGGCAGCGCCCGCGCCCTCGAAGTCGCTGAGCAGTGAGCTGGACGATATCCTGGCCGGGATCGAAAAGGCGCCGAAGCCCTCGAAGAGCAACAGCAATGTCGCCCCTGCCAGCACGGCGAACGAAGCGCAGCGCACCGCTGTCGGCCGAGTTGAGCAGCGGCGGATGACAGCGACCATCATCGACATCATTGTCTCACAGCTGAAGGACAATGGCTGCTGGGGCGACCTTAGCGACATGGCGGACGCCAAACGTCTGCGCACAACATTCCGTATCGCCTTCGGGCGCAACGGCAAGTTTTCGACAAGGCCTCAAATGATCTCGCCTGTGCGTGCGCCCGCCAACGATGGGCCGCTGACCACGTTCATTCTTCGCGCAGAGCAGGCTTTGAACAAATGCAACCAGATTGGATGGATCGTCCCGGAAGCCTATTTCGGCCTGCCGGAGCCCAGGACAATCGACCTTGAATTCCTGCCGAAGATCGGAGCCGATCAATGACCAAGACCAAGAATGCGGGAGGGATGACAGCGCTGATCAGCAAGCTTGCGATGGCAGCCTTCAGCGCGTTCGCACTTGTGTGCGTCGCGTCCCCAGCGCCAGCGTATGCGCAGCTGCGCGCGCAGGTGGTGGGCGAGCAGTACATCCCGCTGCGCATCGCCGTACCGGATTTTGATGGAACAGGGCCTAACGCCGCCCAGATCGCACAGGACATCTCGAACGTGCTGCGCGCGAATCTTGGCTCGTCTGCGCCTTTCCGCGTGCTCGACAAGACGGCCTTCATCGAGAAAGACCTCGACATCACGCTGCAGCCGATCTTCGCCAACTGGATCGTTGCGGGTCTCGAGACGCAGGCGCTTGTGGTCGGCAATGTTGTGGTGAACCCGACCAACAATGCGATGACCGTGCAGTTCCGCCTGTGGGACGTCTACGGCCAGAAGCTGCAGTATGAAATGGGCTATGAAGTGCCCACGCCGCTGAACTGGCGCCGTCTCGCGCACAAGGTCGCCGATGACATCTTCACCCAGCTGACGGGCGACCCCGGCTACTTCGACAGCCGCGTGGTGTTCGTGTCAAAAACTCCCGGCGATGAACCTTACAAGGGCCGTCTTGCGATCATGGACCAGGACGGCGCTAACGCCGAGTTTCTGTTGTCGAACTATGCCGCAGTGATCAACCCGCGCTTCTCGCCAACGGACCAGGTTGTGCTCTACGGCGCCTACATTCCTGACCCGCGCTATCCAGGCGCAACGCTGCTGAGGACTTATCTCTACGACCTCGCCACGGGCCGACAGGAAATACTCGCCGAAGGCGCAGGCCAGCTCGACTTCTCCGCGCGATTCTCGCCGGATGGAAAATCGATTGTCTTCAACCGCGCCGAGCGCGGCAATACAGACATCTACAAGATCGACCTCGCCTCGCGGCGGCTGACGCGGTTGACCACGGGCTCCTCGATCGATGTGTCGCCGTCCTTCTCGCCCGATGGAACGCAGATCGTCTTCCAGTCCGACCGTGGCGGCTCGAAGCAGCTCTACATCATGAACACCGATGGCTCGCGCATGAACTGCCCGCGTGGCGGATCGGGCGAGGCCTGCAGGATCACGTTCGGGGAGGCCGGTTACAGCTTTACCGATCCGGTCTGGTCGCCGCGCGGAGACTGGATCGCCTTCTCGCGTCAGGGCGGGGGTCAGTTCGTGATTGGCGTCATCCAGAAAGACGGCAGCGGGATGAGAATTCTCACCGATGGCTATCAGGACGAAAGCCCGACCTGGTCGCCCAATGGCCGCGTGATCGCGTTCGAACGGACTGCGTCGCGGGGCGCGGGACCGAAGATCCACAGCATCGACCTGACGGGCCGCAATGAGCGCCGCCTGCCCACCCCGCGCGACGCAACAAATCCGACCTGGGGACCCGTCCTAAAGATGCAGTAGCCCCCGTCTGAACGGGACCTAACTAAATCGTGTGGCACGGAAGCGCCGAAGTCATCGAAATCGTTGTGCATTTGATATTACAATATTACAATGTTGCCTCGCCTTTGTCACAAAAACAGCTCAAGTATATTGAAGCTTCGCAGCTTCTGAACGCATCCCGGTCTTGCAATTGTATTGCAATTCGCAGGTAATACCGGGGGATTGGATACGCGCCTTCTTGGGGGGCGCGCCGGGAACAAGGAGACTAAAGACTATGCGGACTTTCAGCCTGACATTGCTCGCCACAGCGACGGTCGCCCTCGCGGCATGCGCCTCTAATCCTCCGCCGGAGCCGCCGCCGACGCCAGCGGCTTCGAACACCGCGACGGTAACGCCCCCCCCGGTTCAGCCGCCGCAGCCGCCGCGCGTCACGCCGCCGCCGTCCGGCCCGTTGGCCGGCTCCAAGGCTGATTTTGCGGTCAAGGCCACGGATCGCGTGTATTTCGACTACGACGCATATAATCTCGACTCGGACGATCAGCGTTCTCTGGCCTCGCAGATCGCCTGGCTGAAGCAGTTCCCGTCGACGCGCGTGGAAGTGCAAGGCCACGCCGACGAGCGCGGCACGCGCGACTACAACATCGCTCTTGGCGAGCGCCGTGCACAGTCGGTCAAATCGTTCCTGGTCGCTCAGGGCATTGCGGAAACCCGCATCCAGACGATCTCGTTCGGCAAGGACAAGCCGCTCGACCCCGGCCATGACGAAGCCGCCTGGTCGCGTAACCGGAACGCCTTCACGAACGTTATCGTGGAAGCGATCAGCTAGGACCTGACGTACAGTCCGCCGCCCGGGTCCGCCATAATTTGGGCCCGGGCGGCCGATAGGTTTCGGACATGAGACACGCACGTTCCCGTTCTTCGCTGGCCATGCCCTCACAGCCCCCCTCAAGCGCCTTTGCGTCCGGGGTCCGCAGGCCGCTTTCAATCGCCCTAACCATGAAATCTGAGGCAACGCCAACATCCTGGCTCAGTCCGGTGATGTGGACGCTGGCGTGCGCCGCGGCCGCGCTGACACTGGTCGGCCTCGCGCCGCGGGCTGATGCTCAGGTGTTCAGCTCAA
>JBMOGP010000068.1:0-8894 GCA_049318285.1 Hyphomonadaceae bacterium | reverse complement strand
GGCGCGAAGGCGGCACATACGAAGAGCCAGCCTACCGCAAGCTTCTTGCATCAGGCTCTGACGGCGAGGTGAAAGCCACGTTCGACAAGCCCGGGGTCTACCTTTTCTGGACCCGCATGTCGGGTGAGGCCCCTGCTGGCGCCGCGACGCCGATCCGCAGCTACACGACGTCGATTACCATCGAGGTCCAGCCCTAGCTCGCTCCGCCGGCGCGCCGCATCGGCAGGACGACTCCAAACGCAGACCCGCGTCCCGGCTCGCTCTCGACAAGGAAGCTGCCGCGATGACGCTGCACGACGTGCTTCACGATCGCGAGCCCCAGACCCGTGCCCGGCCGCAACCCTCTGCCCGGATCAACGCGGTAGAAGCGCTCCGACAGGCGCGGCAGGTATTGCCGCTCGATGCCCGGTCCCGCGTCCGTCACGCGCAGCGCCACGCAGGGTCCCTTTCCCGCCGCAGACACGATCGACATGTGGCCCGCACTCTCCCACAGCCGCCCGGCGCGCGCCGCCGCCTGATCGCCTGACAGCTCAGGCGACAGCTCGACCTCGACCACGCCCTGCGGCTCGGAATACTTCACGGCGTTGTCGATCAGGTTCTGCACCACCTGCGCCAGCTCGTCACGAACGCCAGTCACGAGGATCGGATTGTCCGCGCCGCGCAGGCGCACTGTCACGCCACGCCTTGCCGCTACCGGCGCAAGAGCCGCCGCCACTTCCTGCACCACGCCCGCGAGATCGGTCTCATCGTCGGGCGGGCGATGCTCGACCAGTTCGATACGCGACAATGACATGAGATCGCTGATCAGCCGCTTCATGCGGTCGGCCTGCGCCTGCATGATTTCCAGGAACCGCTCGCGCGCCTCCGCATCGTCGCGCGCCGGCCCGCGCAGCGTCTCGATGAATCCAGACAGAGATGTCAGCGGCGTGCGCAACTCATGGCTGGCGTTGGCAAGAAAATCGACGCGCGCCAGCTCGACGCGCTTGATGTCGGTGAGGTCGTGCATGCTCACCAGGATGCCCGCGCCCAGCGGCGCCGCCACGCAGGCAAAGTAACGGTCGGTCTCGTCACGCTCAACGAATTCGAAGCGCTGCGTCTCGCCGGTCTGGCGCGCGCTCGCCACCGCATCAAGCAGTTCAGGCTTGCGCACCACGGCTGTCAGCTGCGGCTCTGCGCCGACAAATCGGAAGGTCTGCCGGGCTGCCCGATTGGCCGCCTCCACCTTGCCCTGCGCATCGATGAAGAGCGCCGGCTCCGGCAGCGCCTCGACCAGCGAGGTGCGGAACGCCTTTTCCTGCGCAGCCTTCCTGCGCGCCTCCAGCATCGCTGCCTCGGGATCTTCCTTCACCTCGATCGCGGGATCCACCGTACCGAAATACCAGACCGTCGAAAACAGGATCAGCCCCATCACCCCAAGGCTCGCCGCCAGCCAGTTCGCCTGGCCCAGAAGCGCGAGGATAAGGATCACCCCGATCGCCGCCCCTGCGAGCACACGGAAGTCGCTGACCCGCGTGCGTGGCGCCGGGGCGTTCTGTGGCGCCTGCGTAGACGAATTTGCCGATCCATCGCTCATGCGGCGATAACTAGGGCGCTCCGCCTGTTTTGTCGTGATTTTCGTTAGCACGCCGTACGCGACATATTGATTGGCGATAACGCTCGTTGACATCCACAAAGTGCTGGGAGAAATCGTCCAATTGTCGGTCAGGCCGGCCAGTACCGTCTCCAGAGGTGTCTTTCATGCGAATGTCCCTGCTCATCGCCGCTTCTGCGGCTGCGCTTCTTGCAGCCTGCTCCAATGAGACAGCGCCCGCGACAGTCGCGGCCGAGCCGGCCAAGGCGGTCCTGGGCGAGTGGGGCGTTGATCTTTCGAACCGCGACGAGGCCGTGAAGCCGGGCGACGACTTCTTCCGTTACGCCATCGGCAAATGGCTCGCGACCTTCACGCTCCCCGAAGACAAGGCACGTTATGGCGCCTTCGACGAGCTGGCCGTGAAATCCGAAAATGACGTCAAGACGATCATCGACGGCTTTGCCGCAAGCCCGCCTGCTCCGGGCTCGAATGTCGCCAAGGCCGCGGACTTCTACGCATCCTGGATGGACGAAGCGACGATCGAGGCGCGCGGCACGGAACCGCTCAAGCCCTATCTCGACGAGATCAACGGCATCACCGACAAGGCCGGTCTCCTGAAGGTCATCGCCAAGGTCGGCTACGCCTCGCCCTTTGGCGTCGGCATCGAGGCCGACGTCGCCGACCCGACCCGCTATGCCGTCTGGGCCGCTCAGGGCGGCCTCGGCATGCCGGACCGCGACTACTATCTTGAGAAGAGCGAGAAGTATGACGGCTACCGCGCCGCATACAAAACCTACGTCACGAAGATGTTCGAACTCCTGGGCGACCCGGCGCCTGCCGCCTCCGCCGAGACAGTGATCAAATTCGAGACCGAGATCGCCAAAGGCCACTGGACGCAGGAAGCACTTCGCGTCCCGGACAAGGCCTTCAAGGGCATGTCTGTCGCCGACTTCAAGAAGCTGGCCCCCAACTTCGATCTCGAACAGTTCGCAAAGGACGCGGGCATCCCGGCCGTCACCAGCGTCGTGGCGTATGGCGACACCTCGGTCACCGCTGGCGCCAAGCTGGTCGACTCGCAGCCGATCGCCGCCTGGAAGAAGTATCTCACCTTCCACATGGCGTCCGACAACGCAGCCTTCCTGCCCAAGGCATTCGACGACGCCTCATTCGAATTCTTCTCGAAAACCCTGCGGGGCGTGCCGGCCAAGCGCGATCGCTGGAAGCGCGGCGTGACCCTGCTTGACGGCAACATGGGCGAAGCCCTTGGCGAGGCTTATGCCGCGAAGTTCTTCCCACCCGAGAGCAAGGCCAAGATGGACGAGCTGGTCGCAAACCTGAACGCGGCGCTCAAGGGCCGGATCGAGAAGCTCGCCTGGATGGATGAACCCACGCGCGCCGAAGCCCTCAAGAAGCTGGCCAACTTCGAACCGCGCATCGGCTACCCCAACAAGTGGCGCGACTACTCCGCCATGCAGATCGACAAGACCAGGCTGTTCGAGAACATCTTTGCCGCCCGCCAGTTCGAGTGGAACCGTCAGGTCGCCCGTCTCGGCGGCCCGGTTGATCGCGAAGAGTGGGGCATGAACGCGCAGACGGTGAACGCGTACTACAACCCGCTGATGAACCAGATCACCTTCCCGGCCGGCATCCTCCAGCCGCCCTTCTTCGACGCGAACGCTGATCCTGCGGTCAATTACGGGGCCATCGGCGGCGTGATCGGTCACGAGATCGGCCACGGCTTCGACGATCAGGGCTCCGCCTTCGACGCCAACGGCGTCCAGCGCGACTGGTGGACGGCTGACACCAAAGCCAAGTTCCTGACCAAGACCGCCGCCCTCAACGCGCAGTACGACAAATACTGCCCGCTGCCGGACGCCTGCATCTCCGGCGCCCTCACCACGGGCGAGAACATCGGCGACCTCGGCGGCCTGATCATGGCCTACACAGCCTACAAGCAGTCTCTCGGCGGCAAGGAAGCCCCGGTGCTCGACGGCCTCACCGGAGACCAGCGCTTCTTCCTGGCGTGGGCGCAGGTCTGGCGTGCGATGAGCCGCGAGGACAACATGCGCAACATGCTCGCGACCGATCCGCACTCGCCGCCGGAATTCCGCGTCAACGGCGTCGTCCCGAACATCGACGCGTGGTACACCGCCTTCAACATCCAACCCACCGACAAGATGTACATCCCGCCCGAAAAGCGCGTGCGCATCTGGTAGAGGCGTTCCTCAGAACGCGATCAGGCAAAGCCCGCGATCGAAAGATCGCGGGCTTTTCATTTCGCGCTGCATGGCAGCGCTTGACACGGCAGCCCTGCCGTCAAGACTCGGCAACCAGCCACCGACGGGGAAATCCTTGACCGCAAGCCTGCTGCAACGCCTTGGCCTGATGGCCGCCGCGGCGTCGCTCGCCCTTGTCGCCTGTGCCGCCCCAACGGCGCCAGCACTGCCTCCCGGCATCGCTGTTGCGCCGCAGCTGATCACTGACCAGCCATCCGCCGACAAGCCGGCGCTCGGCGACGATTTCTACGGCTACGTCAACCATGAGTGGCTCTCGACCTACAAGCTGCCCGACGACAAGTCGTCGTCAGGCGCAACCGAGGAACTAACCGAAGCGGTCGAGGAAAATGTACGTCGCCTGATCGCCGGGATCGTGGCGTCGAAACCCGCACGCGGATCCGTCGAGCAGAAGATCGCCGACATCTATCTTGCCGCCATGAATGAGCCCGCCATCGAAGCACGCGGCGTCGAACCGCTGCTCCCGCATCTCGAACGCATGCGCGCCGCGCAGAGCTATGAGGATGTCATCCGGCTGATGGGCGTCATTGGCTACAATGCGCCCTTCGGCATCGGCGTCGACGCCTCGCCGGATGATCCTGACCGCAACGCCGTCTGGATCTCGCAGGCTGGCCTTGGCATGCCAAATCACGGCTATTACATCGATGGCGGCATCGAAGCCCTCCCCCTGCAGGCTGCCTACCGCCGCCACGTCGCCACCATCCTCAATCTGCTCGGCAATCCAGACCCCGAAGACGGCGCAAGGCGCGTCTACGCCCTCGAGCGCCGCATCGCCGAGGCGCACACTTATGAAGACCGCTCGATCAGTATCGCCGAGGCGATGCGCCCCATGTCCTACGCCGAACTGAAGGCCTTCGCCCCCGGCTTCGACTGGGACATCTTCCTCGACTCGACCGGCTTCTCGGGCGCCAACAGTTTCGTCATCACTGACCAGAGTGCGATTGCGGATATCGCAAAGCTCGTCCGCAGGATTCCTGTCGCCGACTGGAAGCTCTGGATGCAGTATCATTTCGCAAGCGACTTCTCGCCCTACCTGCCGAAGGCTTTCCGCGAGAGTGCTTTCGACTTCTTCTCGCGCCAGCTCTACGGCGTCACCGAAGAGCCGGAACGCTGGAAGTTCGCCGTCGCCATGGTCGAGGAACAGCTCGGGGAAGCTGTGGCTCAGCTCTACGTGGCGCGCTACTTCCCGCCCGATCACAAGACGCAGATCGATGGGCTCGTCCGCAACATCCGGCTGGCGTTCGCGACGCGCATGCGCGGCCTCGACTGGATGGATGATCAGACCCGCAACGCGGCGCTCGAAAAGCTCGCAGCGCTCCAGGGCATGATCGGTCACCCCGAAACCTGGCTCGACTATTCAGGTTACAATGTCGAACCCGGCAAGCTGGTCGAGGCCGTGTACGCCAGCTACGAATTCGACTGGAAGCAGCAGCAGGCGGACCTGCGCCGTCCTGTCGACCGCAAGCGCTGGGTGGCGCCCGCCCATGTCGTCAATGCCTTCTACAACCCCCTCGCCAACAGTTTCGTCCTGCCCGCTGGCATCCTGCAGCCCCCCTATTTCAATCCCGACGCCGACGCGGCGGAAAATTACGGCGGCATCGGCGCCGTCATCGGCCACGAGATGAGCCACGGCTTTGACGACGAGGGCCGCCAGTCGGACGCCGCCGGACGCACCCGCAACTGGTGGACGGAGGCGACTGACCAACGCTTCCGCGCGAAATCCTACCGGCTGGTCGAACAGTATGACGGCTACTGCCCCTGGTTCGGCGCGTGCGTGAACGGCCTTGGCACGCTGGGCGAGAATATCGGCGACCTCGCCGGCCTCGAAATCGCCTATGCCGCCTACCGCATGTCGCTCGGCGGGAAGGAAGCGCCCGTGATCGACGGCCTCACCGGCGACCAGCGCTTCTTCATCGCTTACGCCCGCACCTATCGCGACAAGGTTCGCGAAGAACTTGCACGCGCCATGCTCGACAGCGACAACCACGCCCCCAGCCGCTATCGCGTCAACGGCGTCGTCCGCAACATGGACGCCTGGTATGCCGCCTTCGCCATCAAGCCCGGCGACCGCCTCTATCTCGCGCCGAACGAGCGCGTGCGGATCTGGTAGCGAAGGCAGTGAGCACGCTCCGGCTGCTCACGCCGGCTGGGGCTGTCGCCTGACGATCGTCCGCTCCGCATCCCGGCGCAAAATCCGCTCCGCCGCCGCGGCAGCCGCGTCAGGGCTGCGGTTCTCGATCGGCTTCAGCACGTCGCGCGCATTGCGGCCCACCTCGGCCTGTCCTTCGCGCGTGCGCAGATCATCCATCGCCCGCGCATGATTGGGCGTCGCCGGCGCCGCCGTGCGCTGCCGTTCGGCCGGAACCAGACCCGCCGCTGCAGCCACCGCGCGCGATGATGACCACTGCTCGCCCTTGCTGACCGTATCGCCAGCACGACGAGCCTGCTAAATCCGGTTTATGCCGATCCCGGATTCCACCCGCTATGCACGCGACGCCGCAAAGGCGATCGGCGCCCGCTTCGAGGATCTCGACCGCGGCGAGGGCTATCTTTTCCGCATCTCCCACGGAGAGAAATTCCTGCTCGGCGGCGGGGGTAATATCTGCGCCTATCCAACGAACAGCGCGACGGCCTTCACCATCTCGCGCGACAAGCAGCACACAAAAGCAGTGATCGCTGCAGCTGGCGTGCCTGTGATCCCCGGGGGACTCTTCTTCGCGCATACCCGCCGCATCGCTCTGCGTTCACCGGGGCATGAACTGGCCGACGCGCATCGCTTCGCCGCCAACATAGGCTACCCGGTCTTCGCAAAACCCAATCACGGCTCACGCGGTACTTTTGCCGAGGTCGTCCGCGATTCCGACGCTCTCGACGACTATGCAAAGCGGCTCGCGCTCGATTTCGAATCCTTCCTCATCGAACCCGTCCTCAGCGGCGATGAACACCGCATCTTCGTCCAGGACGGGCGCGCGATATTCCATTCCACCAAGTCCAGCCCGTCTCTCATCGGCGATGGGCGGTCTGCTCTGTCCGACCTCCTGTCTGCGCTCAACGCTGCAGTCTCCCGCGAAGGCGTCTCTCCACTTCCAGCATCCGTCCTCGCCGCGCGCGATCCAGCTGAGATCCTCCCGGTAGGCGAGCGCCTCGCGCTCCCCGGCCGCCGCAATCTCAGCGCCGCCGGCGCCATCGAGCATGTCAACGACCAGCCGCCGACCGCCCTCGCCCGCCTCGCCGTGACCGCCGTTCAGGCGCTCGGCCTCAGGATCGGCGCGGTCGACATGTTTGACCTTTCCACTGCACGCGATTTCTCCGATCCTGTCGTGATCGAAGTGAATGGCAATCCCGGCCTGCGCACACTCGAACTTGCAGGGCGAACCGACCTGATCCGTGCTATCTGGGTATCCATGTTGAACGCGTGTCTGGGCAGCTGATGTTTGGCCTTCCGAAATTCGGCGACGGCATCGGGCTTCATCGCCTTGAACGATTCTACCAGACGCATCGGATCGACCGCGCCGGCCTCGCTCGCCGCTCGATCGCCGTCACCGGCACCAACGGCAAAGGCTCGACTGCGCGCTTCATGACCTCAGTGATCGAGGCCGCCGGACTGAAAGTCGGCTGCTTCACCTCGCCCCACCTGTTCGACGTTCGCGAGCGCTTCACGCTCGGGGAAACGCCGATCCCGAAGGAAGACTTCGACCGCCTTGCCGAGATTGTCCTCGCCTTCAATCGCTCGCTGCCCGAGGGCGATCGCATGGGCGCCTTCGAATTCCTGTTCCTGACCGCCATCCTGTGGTTCCAGGAAACAAAGCCCGACGCCATCGTCTGGGAGGCTGGCATCGGCGGCCGGTACGATCCTGTCCGCACGGTGCGCGCCAGCGTATCGGTGCTTACCTCGATCGACCTTGAACACACCGAGCTCCTGGGGGGGACAGAAGAACTCATCGCCTACGACAAGGTCGACGCGCTCGCGCCCGGCGGGTGCGTGATACTGTCCCCGTCAATCCCGGAGCCCCTCGCCCACCGCATCGCTGCGTTCGCTGGTCTGGCGGGCAGGGCCACGCTCCCAGCGCTCGCCAGCCGTCGCGTCACTGGCATCGTCAACACCCACAAGGGTGCACGCTTCAACTACGGTTTTTCCGCCGTCGCGCCAGCAGCGGACCAGTCTGTGCGCCTCAAACTCGCCGGAACCCACCAGGTCCACAACGCGATCACGGCGCTTCGCGCCGCCGAAATCTGGCTCGGCTTGAAGCCGGAGGAAAATGCCGACCGCCACTTCGCCATGCTCGCCGCTCTTGGACGGACGCGGTGGCCCGGACGGCTCGAAAAGGTCTCGACCTCGCCCGATCTCTGGATCGATGTCGGCCACACGCCCCGCGCGCTCGACGCGGTTACGCGCACCTTCCTCGACGTCTCGCCGCGGGACCGCACGCTCGTCGTCTTCGGCGTGTCGTCGTCGAAGGAAGTCGCTGCGATTTCCGAGATCGTCGCCAGCCGCTTCGACCATTTCATCCTGACCCGTGCGACCAGATCCGGCGCCGACACCGGACTGTTCGAGGCGATCTTCAGGCAGCATGCGCAGGACGTCACCCTGGCGCCGGACACAGCAAGCGCCGCCATCATGGCGCGCGAGCGCGCACAACGCGACGGTCTCTCGGTCGTGGCGCTTGGCGGGTTATTCCTGGCAGCCGAAATCCAGCGCGCCTGGGAAGGTGGCGACCCGCGCGAAATCGACTTTCTCTAGCTCAGTCCTGAGCGACCGTCGCATTCAGGAGCTGATGGAGCGGTATCCTGATCGTGCAGGTGGCGCCCGGTGGAGCGAGGCGCCGGCGGATCGTCCCGCGTCGCTGTCACGCGACCAGCCGCTTGAGCGGGCGAGAGCCAACACTCTCGATGGCGCCTGGCGCCACTTCCGGCCCATCGCTCTCGCGCCAGTCGAGCACGAGAAAGTCATCCTCAATGCGCCAACTCCTTGGGCCAGCGACAAGCAGGGCTGTTTGTTCCATCCGCGCCGGAGTCAGACGTCAATGACC
>JBMOGP010000067.1:0-8945 GCA_049318285.1 Hyphomonadaceae bacterium | reverse complement strand
ATTTAGGCACGGCGCGCGGGATGGCTTCCATGAGCCTCATGGTGCAGACAAGGATAATGCCAGGCCTGCCGATCGCACGAAAAAAGTCCGCCGAGGCCGGAGCCCTTCAGTAACCGGCCGAGCCTGCTTGCCGTCCTGTGGTCCAGGCGCATGCCTGATGGGGTCCAGCACCTCTCTGCCCGCCTGACCTCTCTGGCCAGCTCTCAAGGCTTGCGGCGTGATAAGCGGGCCTGTCCGACCGGCAAATCCTGCCCAGGTGCATGGCGAGTCTTGCCGAACGGAAGCCTTTCGCCCTTGGGCGTTAACCTGCCAACCCTTCAAACCTAGGAGATTTTTCGGGCAAACATTAATGGCTCGGCGGTTGCAGACATAACCTCACTTCGCACCCGTGATGGGCCGGAGCGTGTGATCGCTTGGACGCCTCGTGACAGCAACCGACGCCTTTAGCTTGCCAGCAGACCTCAGGCCTCAACCCTTGAGCCAACGAGCCTCGTCTGCGTCCGCGCGGGACATGGAAGCTGGTGAAAAAAGCTTCGCCGACGTTCTCGATGAAACGCCTGCCGACAGGCAGCGCCTCGCAGCAAAACGTCGCGAGCTGCAGCTTGAAAGCCGTGGACCTGCTGCGAGCCCTGACCCGACCTCTCCGGTCGCACCTGCAGGCCCGCTGCCACGCCCGTCGTCGGCAAGCGGTCTGGTAAGCCTTCAGGCAGCGGCCGGCCTCCAGAGAAGCACGTCCGGGCCTGATGCCCTCCTGGCCGGGCAAGGCGGGGAGGACGCCATCGATCCTCTCAAAGGACCCGGCAGTGTCGCGACGGCCGGTCCGGCCCTGCTCGCAACGCCCTCACATCCTGCGGAGATGATGGCGGCATCCAGCCTGAGCGGCCTCTCATCCGGCATCCAGGCCACCACACAACTAATCCCCCCAGTTACCGACACGGGCGCAATCCTTCCAGCAACGCTCGGAATGAAAGCCCCCGCGAAGCAAGGCGAGGCGGACGCCATTGACGCTGCCAAAGGACCCGGCAGCGTCACGACGGCCGGTCCGGCCCTGCTCGCAACGTCCTCACATCCTGCGGAGATGATGGCGGCGTCCAGCGTGAGCGGCCTCTCACCCGGCATCCAGGCCGCCACACAACTAATCCCCCCAATTACCGACAAGGGGGCAATCCTTCCAGCAACGCTCGGAATGAAAGCCCCTGCGGAGCAAGGCGAGGCGGACGCCATCGACCCTGCCACAGGACCCGGCAGCGTCGCGACGGCCGGTCCGGCCCTGCTCGCAACGCCCTCACATCCTGCGGACACGATGGCAGCGACCAGCGTGACCGACCTCTCACCCGGCATCCAGGCGGAGCAGAACAAGGCAGGACAAGGCGGCCAAGGTCCTCACGTGCATACACCGCACGTAAGTAAAGACCGCATCGCTGGTTCCGGAAACAGCAGCAACACGCCCCTCTCAACGAACACCGAGTTATCTGGACCGCCTCCCGGCGCACAGCCCCCGGCCGAGCAGCAACAGGAAGCCGCCACACACCTGATCCTGCCAGTCGCCGACAAGGGCGCTATCGCGCCAGCAGCAGACGGAATGAAGGACCTGACACCGACAGCAGGCCAGCAGGCCGACATGGCTGCAGGACCTATGGCTGAGATCGCTGCTATGACCTCAGCGCTGACGTCAGGCGCCAAAGCTCCGGACGCCGCGGCTTCGCCTGACCTGCCCTTGGTTGAGGCGGAAAACGCAGCCAGCATCAACGCCGCTGACCTTCCTCCGTCAGCAGGGCGCAATGACCCTGCAGAGATGTCCCGCGGCAGGGCCTCGCCGGCTGCTGACACGCGTACAGGTGCGGGCGACGCATCAACGTCCACCACGCCATCCAAACCCGCCGAAGCAGGCTCCGGCGCACCCGGACAGGCCCCGGTGGCGACCGGATCCACATCACAGGCTGGCGCGCGTCTCGCTGAGGCGATCTCAGCGGCTACGGACCCGGGAGCACCTACCGGCGCAATGGCTCCAGCGACACACGCTTCCTTTGAAGGCGCAAGGGCAGCGTCGACAGGGACGCCTGCTAACACCGTCCCGGCGCCAACCGTGCAGGTCTATACCCGCATGATCGAGCGTTTCGATGGCCGTGCGCAACGGTATGAGATCCGCCTCGCCCCCGAAGAGCTTGGCCGGGTGGATGTACGTATCGAGATTGGCGCAGACAAGAAGGTCCATGCGACCCTTGCCGCCCATGACAGCTTTGCTCTGAGCGACCTCATGAGAGGCCAGCGTGCGCTTGAAAGCGCGCTGCGGCAGGCCGGCGTCGACGTCGCCGACGGCGGGATCAGATTTGAGCTCTCAAGCGATAATGGTCGCAATCAGTCAAACGGCGCGCCGGACGGCGAAGCCAGGGGAAGACAGGGCGGCCCAAATGATGTCTGGCGGGGCTTCTCACCCGTGCGCATGGCCGCAGACGCTGATGTCGCCGCTGCGGTTCGCCCCTGGCGCTCTTCGCGCCTTGACGTTGTCGCCTGAGGGAGATGAAAGATGAGTGATCTGATCTCGTTCGTGCCAACCGCCGCCAGCACCGGCTCGAACGCCAGTGTGTCGAAGGCTACGCTTTCGAACAATTTCGACACCTTTCTGACGATCCTCACCGCACAGATCCAGAACCAGGATCCGCTGCAGCCGATGGATTCAACCCAGTTCACGGAACAGCTTGTCCAGTTCTCGGGCGTCGAACAGCAGATCCGGGTCAACAGCCAGCTCGAAACGCTTATCAAGGCGACAAATGCGGGCGCAGGCGCCTCGCTCTCGGGCTATCTTGGACAGACGGCGGAGATCGACGCCACTGGCGCAGAATTCACGGGCGACACTGTGCGCTGGCGCTACCAGCTGCCTTCGGACGCCGCCTCCTCCACAGTCACAGTCACGGATGGGGCCGGAAAGGTGCTCTATTCGAAGACCGGCGAGACCAAGGCCGGCACGCACGCGTTTGACTGGAACGGCGAACTCAACAACGGCGGCAGGGCGGCTACGGACAAGCCCTACTGGATCAGCGTCGTGGCTGAGGACGCCAACCAGAAGGCGATCAAGCCTTCCCATTCTCTGGTTACGACGATCACGGGCGTCGACCTGACACATGGCGAACCCGCACTCACAACGCCTGCCGGCGTGTTCGCATTCTCTGACATCAACAGGCTATTGAACAAGACCAAGAACTGATCGCCGGCCGACAGCATCCTCCGGCGCAGACGCGCGCCGTCCGGCTGCAAAAGGCGGCCGCTTCACCTAACTGACATGCGCCCTGTGATCAGGGCCTTCCGGGAGTTTCGACCATGAGTATCAATTCTGCAATGCTCGCCGGCGCCTCCGGCATGCGCGCCAACTCCAGCGCGCTTGCTGCGATTTCCGACAACATCGCGAACGTCAACACGGTTGGTTACAAGCGGCTGCGTTCCGATTTCGTCGCACAGCTCAGTAACGCGAGCGGTCAGTCGACATACAGCGCTGGCGGCGTGGCAGGTCGCTCGACAACCTTGATGGCCGAACAAGGCTCGACAATCGCATCCTCGACAGCGACCCATCTTTCAGTATCCGGCAATGGCCTGTTCATCGTGCGCAGCCGCAGCAGCGATGCATCGCCGCTTGACCCCTACCTCTACACCCGGGCGGGCCAGTTCAGCCCAGATTCAAATGGATATCTCAAGAACACGGCAGGCTTCTACCTGCATGGCTGGCCGGTTGATTCCACAGGCATTGTCGACGCAAGCCCTACCGATCTCTCTGTGCTTGAACCCATCCGGGTGTCCGGGATAGCCGGTGGCGCCGAGGCAACCTCCAACCTCTCCCTTTCCGCCAACCTTCAATCGTCACAGCCATTATCGTCTGCCGTGACCGGTGCGACCTACAACGCCGCAAACAGCGCCAACAACATGGCGTCCGGCGCGGTCGAACCTGATTTCCAGATTCCCATTCAGATCTTCGACAGCGAGGGCGGCACGCACACCCTGACAATGGCTTTCCTCAGGGCCGGCCCCAATCAGTGGCATACAGAAGTCCTTATGCCCAGTTCAAAAGTCCTTCCAGGCGGCTCCCCTCTCATCAATGGCCAGCTCGCTAAAGGCATCGTTGCCTTCACGCCGTTCGGCAAGATCGATCTGGCTAACTCAACCCTGCCCGCGAGCGTCACGATCGGTCTTTCAGGTGCGGGTGCAGGCCCCGAGTGGGCCCCATCGCTTGGCCTTGCCGCTCAGACCATTAAGCTCGACCTCGGAGGAAACGGGGCGCCAGGCGGCTTAACAAATTACGACTCAGTCTCGCAGCTGTCGACGTCGACAGTCAATGGAACGCCGTTCGGCTCGCTGAGCGCGGTTGATGTGGACAATGACGGCTTTGTAACTGCGATCTTTACCAATGGCCTCACCCGCAGGATTTATCAGGTTCCTCTGGCTTCGTTTGGTAACCCGGACGCCCTCAACGCAGAAAATGGCGGCATCTACAAGCTTAGTCCGGGCGCCGGCGCAGTCGCGATCCGCGGCGCGGGGGAAAGCGGCGTGGGGACGATAAAAGCGCGCTCACTGGAAGCATCCACTGTGGACCTCGCCGAAGAATTCTCGAAACTCATCATGACACAGCGCGCTTACTCGGCGTCCTCGAAGATCATCACCACCGCAGACGAGATGATGGATGAACTGCTCAGGCTGAAGCGCTAATCGTCCTGAGGTCTGGCGGGCCGTGAAAATGGATGCATGCATCTGGTTCGGGATGCGCAGAAAGCGCGTGAACCCCGGCGCTCGCCCCGCAATAGCCGTGCCCGGGGGCCGCCGGCCCGCACGACAAAGGTCGCTATCGTGTTTTCGTAACCGTGCAATTTTGCATATTGTTTCCCGAAAAGCCGTTGGTCCCGTTCAGCGTGACCTTAAAGCCTGCTGCGTATGGTCCGTACACAGATCGAGCAGCAAACGGAGTTTTCCATGCTGAGCCAAACCGCTCACGGCGCGGCCGTCGTGGGACCCGACGGACGCCACATCACGCTCTCCGACCTCCCCTCGCCGGGAATCCGGCGGTGGGTTACCCGCCGCAAGGCGGAAGTTGTCGCGGCTGTTCATGGGGGACTGCTTTCGACCGAAGACGCATGCGACCGCTACGCCCTCACGAAGGAGGAGTTCGCCGGTTGGGAGCGCCTCTATCAGCGCCATGGCGTGAAGGGCCTGCGGACCACGCGCCTGCAGAACTACCGCTAGACCAGATACTGCCAGACCAGGTGCCGCCCCGGAGCATTCAGGGGGGGGCGGCGCGCCTCCGGTTCTTAAGGTTTGGCTAACCACTTCGTTCGCGAGTCTTAACACGCCGTTTACCACGCACTGGGAATTTCCTGCCTAGTCGCAAATCGCGGCGCAGCAGTTTTCCGGGCGGGCATGGCGGACATCAAACCAGACGATCCCAAGGGACTGATCGGCCAGCTGGCCCGGTCCGGCCGCATGCGTATTGCCGCAGCGCTCGTCATCGTCGCCCTTGTGGGCGGCGGTCTCGGCGTGATCATGCTTCAGGGCGGCGAAGGCGGGAAAAAGCTCCTTTTCTCCGGGCTCGATCTCGAGGAAGCGGCGGAAATCAGCGGCAAGCTTGATACGGCCGGCGTCGCCTATACGCTCGAGGGCGGCGGTTCGGCCATTTTCGTCGACGCCACCAAGGTCGAAGACGCAAGGATGATGCTGTCCGAGCAGGGCCTGCCGACGCGCGGGTCTGTCGGGTGGGAAATCTTCGACAAGTCCGACGCGCTGGGCGAGACCCAGTTCGTGCTCAATATCAAGAAACTGCGGGCCATGGAGGGCGAGCTGGAACGCTCGATCTCCGCCTATGACATGGTCCAGTCGGCCAAGGTTCACCTGTCGATCCCTGACAAACCGCTCTTCCAGCAGAACAGCGACAAGCCCAAGGCCGCGGTCGTCCTCAAACTCTCGGGCAATATGATGCCGGCCGAGAAGGTACGGGCGATTCGCAACCTCATCGCCTCGCAGGTGCCAGGGCTGAGCGTCGAGGCTGTGACCGTGACAAGCACTGACGGCAGGCTTCTTGCGGCCGCATCCGATGCATCAGGCTCGACTGTAGGCGGCGGTACAAACGCAGACGAACGGCGCTTCTCGATGGAGGAAAGCTACCGGAAAAAGGTTCTTGACGTGATCGAGAACATTGCCGGCCCGGGCGCCGCCAAGGTGACCGTTTCGATCGACGCCGACTTCAATCGCGTCACCCAGAGCTCGGAAACGATAGATCCTGAGAGCCGCACTGCAGAATCGACCACAACGGTCACGGAATCAACCAGCAGCCAGGACGTGGCTCCAGGCGATGAAACGACTGTGGCAAATAATGTCCCAACCGGCGCTGACCCCGCTGCACCCGCGCAGCCAACAAGCCAGAACCAGTCGAGCCGCTCTGAAGAGACCGTCAACTACCTGATGAACAAGACGGTCCGGACCGAAGTGATCGAGGGCGGCGCGATCAAGCGCCTGTCCGTCGCAGTTGCGCTGGACCAGGTGCGCGTTCCCGGCGCCGAGGACGCGCCTGCCACCTGGCAGGACCGTTCGCCCGAGGAGATCGCGCGCATCACGGCCCTGGTAAAATCGGCCGTCCTCTTCAACGAACAGCGCGGCGACGTCGTGACGGTGGAAAGTACGGCCTTTGCCCGGCCCGACACGTCGATGGATGGCGCGACAGCGCCTGGACCTTTCGATCTGGACAGCTTCGACCTCGTACGCATCGGCGAGATCCTCGCACTCGCCCTGACGGCGCTGGCGCTGGTGTTCTTCGTCCTGCGCCCGCTGATCTCGGGACTGTTCACGAAGCCGGCGCCGGACAACCTGCCGCCTGAAATCCAGGCGCTGAAGGGCGCCAAGCGCGCCAAGGCGATCGCGGCCCACCAGGCCATGCTGGCGCAGCAGCGTTCAGGTGATGGCGCGATGGCGAACTACCAAAACAACGGCCCGCCTCAGGGCAACACGGTGAATTTCGAGCTTTCGACGCCCGACCGTCTCGACGCGGGCATTGATGTGTCCCGCATCTCTGGTCAGGTGAAGGCGTCGTCGATCAAGAAGATTTCGGAAGTCGTCGCCGGCCACCCGGATGAGTCGGTCGCGATCATCCGGTCCTGGCTCGCGGAAGAACCATCGGATCGCGCGGCATGAGCAAGAGCACCGCACAAGAGAAACAAAAGACATCTGACGCTGCCGCGGGCGATGCGCCACCCGCGCAGCAGCAGCGCGAAGACGTCAGCGCCGAAACCAACCGCCGCATTGTCGAGACCATCAGCATCGTCGCCGGTATGCATGGCTCCGAAAAGGCCGCGGTCCTGCTACTCGCGCTCGGCGAAGAGGCGAAGCCTGTCTGGAACCGGCTGGAAGATGACGAACTGCGCGAGATCTCGTCGGCTATGTCGAACCTCGGTGCGGTTAGGGCCGAGACCGTCGAATACCTGATCAAGGACTTCACGAACCGCCTGTCTGGCTCCGGCGCCGTGACGGGTTCTTACGAACAGACGAATCGCCTGCTCCTGTCATTCCTGCCGCCCGACAAGGTCGATGCGCTGATGGAAGAGTTGCGCGGCCCCGCCGGCCGCACAATGTGGGACAAGATTGCAAACGTGAACGAGCAGTTGCTCGCTAACTACCTGAAGAACGAATACCCGCAGACAGTTTCGGTCATCCTCTCGAAGATCAAGACGGAGCATTCGGCGCGGGTGCTCACCGCCCTGCCTCCGGAATTCGCGCTGGATGTGATCCAGCGCATGCTGCGGATGGAACCGGTGCAGCGCGAAATCCTCGAGAAGATCGAAACCACGCTGCGCAACGAGTTCATGACCAACCTCGCGCGCACCTCAAAGCGCGACAGCCATGAACAGATGGCGTCGATCTTCAACAATTTCGACCGCCAGACCGAGGGGCGGTTCATGTCGCTGCTCGAGGAAAATGACAAGGACGCGGCCGACAAGATCCGCTCGCTGATGTTCGTGTTCGAGGACCTTTCGAAGCTTGATCCCGGCGGCGTACAGACACTGCTGCGCAATATCGACAAGAACAAGCTTGGCCTCGCGCTCAAGGGCGCCAATGACGAGATGCGCAACCTGTTCATGTCAAACATGTCGGAACGCGCGGCCAAGCTCATGCGTGAAGAGATGGCTGCGATGGGCCCGGTCAAGCTCAAGACCGTCGAGGCCGCCCAGCAGGAAATGGTGGTCGTCGCCAAGGCGCTCGCCGACCGTGGCGAGATCATGCTCGCCCAGAGCGGTGGCCAGGACGAGCTGATTTACTGATGGTCCAGACATCCCCTTTCCTGTTCGCAACCGAGTTCAACGCCGACGGCGAAGTCCTGTCAGGCCCCGAGCGCAAGTACGTCTCGCGCGACGAGGCCGACCAGCTCGCTGCCTCGGCGCGGGCCGAGGGCGAAGCACGCGCCAAGCAGGCAGGCTTTGCCTCTGTCGATCGCATCGTAGCCTCCCTGGCGCCGGTCGCGGCCCAGCTTTCCGCTGTCGCCGAACAACTGCGCGCGGAAGCCGCGGAACTTGCGATGATTGCTGCCAAGCGTATCGCTGGCGCAGCACTCGACCGGCAGGGTGAGGAGATCGCAGCAGCCGCAATCGCAGACGTCATCCGCCAGCTCAAGCTCAACCCCGCCATCACCGTGGCCATCGCGCCGGACTCCATCCCCGCGGTTGAGCGCCGCCTCGAACAACTCCGCGCCAAGGGTGTCGGCGGCAGCGTTTCGTTTGCGCCTGATCCGAGCGCCAAGCCGGGCGACTGGCGGGTCGAATGGGAAGACGGCGCAACCGGCTTCAGCCGCGACGCCGTCGAGGCCGCCATCGACACGATCATCGCATCCCGCCTGCAGGACCCTGTGGCCCCGCAGCTCGACCTGTTTGCCGCCGCGTAGGACATCATGAGCACCAATGACCTGAATCTGCCGGATCTGG
>JBMOGP010000066.1:0-9143 GCA_049318285.1 Hyphomonadaceae bacterium | reverse complement strand
CCTGAACGCGCATCCGGCGGACACGCCGGCCTGGGCCATCGCCAATTCAGGTGTGATGATCTTTGGGGAGGACCCAAAGGGGATGGCGGTCGGTGACAGCTTCCCTGTGTCGGTTGAAGCCCAGCTGCTCGGCCCGGCGCCGGGACAGGTGCGCTTCAACGGCAACATGTGCTCACCCGGCACGCATGTGGTTATCGATGGAAAGCTCGAGACGACGCACTGCATCAATTCGAAGACGCCGTCTGGCCCGAACGAGGTCTGGGCTGAATTCGAGGTCGAGGTGGCGTCAGATGGAACCGTGACGCAGAAAATCAACGGCGTCCCGACGATCATCTATTCAGGGGTTCAACTTGATCCGGAGGGCCGCATGGCCAACTCGAAACCGCTCGTCGCGGCGGCGGCAGGCAGACTTGTGCTCGATGGCGGCACGATCTCGCTGCAGAGCGAGGGCAACCCGATCGAATTCAGGAAGATCGAGATCTTGCGGAAATAGGCGGATTACGGGCGCGCGGACGAACTCATGGCAAAGCCCTCATAGCCCTTTGCCACCACGTCGTTGCAGAGCTGGCGATAGACGCCCACGCCGCCCGGATACGGCATGAACACGCGCGCCTTGCCTTCCACATTCGCGCCGACATACCAGGAGTTCGCCTGCGGATAGAGCGTCATGTTGGCGACTTCGTTGACGTGCGCGATCCACCCCTCCTCGGCAGCCGGCGTCGCCTCGATCACGTCCATCTGGCGCTGGCCCATGGCGGCGATGCAGTCGCTGATCCAGTCGATGTGCTGTTCGATGGACACGATCATGTTCGACAGCACGGATGGGCTGCCGGGTCCGGTTACCATGAACATGTTGGGAAAGCCCGAGACCATCAGGCCGAGATAGGTGCGTGGACCACCCTCCCATTTGTCCTTCAGCGTTTCACCACCGCGCCCGCGAATGTCGATCCTGGACAGCGCGCCGGTCATGGCGTCGAAGCCCAGCGCGAAGATGAGGCAGTCGAATTCGTATTCGGTCCCGCCCGTCGTCACGCCTTTCGGCGTCACAGAGACGGGCGCCTGTGAGATATCGACCAGCGTGACGTTCTCGCGATTGAACACCTCGAAATAGCCGGTGTCGACGCAGATGCGTTTCGAGCCGACAGGATAGGTGCGGGGGATCAGCTTCTCGGCTGTCTCGGGGTCCTTCACGATCCCGCGTACCTTCTCGGCGATGAAGTCGACGAAGGTATCGTTGGCTTCCTTGGTAATCAGGAAGTCAGCGAAGCAGCCGCCAATGGCGAACCCGCCCCTGGCCCAGCGTTCTTCATAGACGCGGTTGCGTTCCTCGGCCGGCGTCTCCATCGCGAGCTTGTCGCTTGCGACTGCTGCAACAATCCCGATTGCATTCTCGCGTTCCGCCTGTCGGTAGCCCTGGCGATTGGCGCGCCAGTCGCGCACCACGTCCGGACTGGCGGGCCCGTTGTGTGCGGGAATGCTGAAGCTGGCAGTGCGCTGGAAGACGTGGAGGCTTCCAACCTCAGGCGCAATCTGCGTGATTGTCTGCACAGCAGAGGATCCAGTGCCGATTATGCCGACCCGCTTGCCTCGGAAATCGACACCCGAACTGGGCCAGCTTGATGTGTTGTAGACCTCGCCCCTGAAAGTCTCTGCGCCAGGTATGTCGATCGTTTTCGGAACGGAGAGGCAGCCTGTCGCCATGACGCAATAGCGAGCCGAGATGCGATCACCCTTGTCCGTAATCAGCGTCCATCGGTGCGCCACTTCGTCAAAAACGGCCGTCGTGACGCGCGTTTCAAAGCGGATGTCGCGGCGGAGGTCGAACCTGTCGGCGACGTGGTTGAGATAACGAAGCAACTCAGGCTGCGCGGCGTAGCGCTCGCTCCAGTTCCACGTCTCTTCGAGGTCTGGAGAGAACGAGTACGAATACTCGTGGCTCTCCACGTCCACCCGTGCGCCGGGATAGCGGTTCCAGTACCAGGTGCCGCCAACCCCGTCGGCGGCCTCGATCACGCACGCCGACAGGCCACGCTCGCGCGCCTTGTGCAGCATGTAGAGGCCGGAGAACCCGGCGCCGACGATTGCAACGTCGAGTTGCTCCACTTGTTTGACCTGATGCGTCATGGCCTTTTTCCTCGATGGAAGTTCGGCCGCGTCGTCACAGCGCCGAGGCTTTTCCAACGTCGCTCAGCGCCACGTCGCCGCGGAACGGACCGGGGCTCTGCGCATAGTTCATCAGTTTCGTCGCGCCAGCCTCCGACATGCAGAAGCCGATGATGGTAAGCTCCTTCACCAGCCTGAAGTAGTGGGGCGATGCTCCCTGTACGTTCGCATTTGCGCGTGTCTGGTCGAACTGAGCTTTGTCGTATTCACGCATCAGAGCGACCTGCTCATCAACCGTCAGCTCGGCGAACGATTTTCCGCGAAGCTTGACTGCGTCTGCGTTCGCTGAAGCGACCCCCGTGCGGACGATGCCGCGCTCGTTGTCGGTGTAGTAGCCAGACAGCATGCGGTCGATGAAGGCGGGCACGCCGACATCCAGCGCGCCGGGTGTGTCCGTGCGCGGGATGATCTGCTCGGCCATCGCACTCACGGTCGCCGTTTCCTCAGCGGTGAGAAAGCCGGACTTCACCTCGCCCAGACCGTCAGGCGCTGTTGTGCACCCCGCAAGCACCCCGGAGGCCGCGCTTGCGGTGATCACGCCTCCCAGCAGCATCGAGGCGCGGTAGATGAGTTCGCGACGGTCCATCATGTCCGGTCTCCGTCCTAGAGTTCGCCGCGCTTCAGCGCGTTCACGGCGTGGTCCGCCGCGCGCACTGTCAGCGCCATGTAGGTCAAAGAGGGGTTCACGCAAGCAGCTGAGGTCATCGCTGCGCCGTCAGTCACATAAACGTTCCTGCAGGCGTGTATCTGGTTGTCGGCGTTGAGCACCGATGTTTTCGGATCGCGGCCCATGCGCGCCGTGCCCATCTCGTGAATGCCCAGGCCAGGCGCGTAGGGACGGTCATACGGGCGAACATTCTTGAAGCCTGCTGTCTCCATCATCTCGACGGCGGCAGCCTGCATGTCCTTGCGCATGTTGAGTTCGTTCTGACGGATCGTGACGTCCATGGTCAGCGTCGGCAGGCCGTTCACGTCCTTCACGTCGTTGTTCAGCCAGACGCGGTTGTCGCGGTACGGGAGCATCTCGCCGAAGCCGGTCAGGCCCATCGTCCAGTTGCCGGGCTCGGAGATTTCCTCCTTCAGCTCGCGACCGAAACCGATCTCGGCAACCAGCCGCTGCCAGCCCGACCGGCTGGCGCCGCCCTGATAGCCATAGCCGCGTGTGAAGTCCTTCTGTTTCGTGCCGCTGTCGCCGAGATTGCGGAAGCGCGGGACGTAGATGCCCGTCGGCCGCCGGCCCGCGTAGTAGCGGTCGTCATATCCGTCCACCTCGGACTGCGCGCCTGCGAGGAAATGATGGTCCATCACATTGCGACCAAGTTCGTCGGAGTCGTTGCCAAGGCCGTTCGGGAAGCGGTCACTCTTCGAGTGGAGCATGATCCAGGTTGTGGCCAGCGCAGACGCGTTCAGGAAGATCACCTTCGCGAAGTATTCCGTCATCTCGCCGGTATTGCCGTTCTTGACGCGCACGCCGGTCGCCTTGTTCGCCTTCGGATCGAAGATCACCTCGGTGACGATCGAGTCGGGCGCGAGGGTCATGTTGCCGGTATGGTCGGCGGCGATCAGGGTCGCGGCGTTCGACGAGAAATAGGCCCCGAAGGCACAGCCACGCATGCAGAGGTTTCTGGTCTGGCAGGTGCCCCGGCCGATCTTCATTTGCTCGTCTGTCGGCTTCGTCAGGTGAGCGGTGCGCCCCATGGTGACGCGCCGCTCGGGGAACTTGTTCTCGACCTTCCCCTTGAACGACTTCTCGACGACGTTGAACTCCATAGGCGGCTGGAACACGCCATCCGGCAGTTGCGGCAATCCCTCATTCGAACCGCTGACGCCCATCCAGCGTTCGACATAGTCGTACCATGGCGCAAGGTCGGCATAACGGATGGGCCAGTCAACGGCGACGCCTTCCTTCGCGTTGGCCTCGAAATCGAGATCGCTCCAACGATAGCTCTGCCGCCCCCAGGTGATCGAGCGACCGCCGACATGGTAGCCGCGGATCCAGTCGAAGCGGTTCACCTCGGTATAGGGATGCTCGTCATCCTTCACGAACCAGTGGTTCCACTGGTCGTTGACGGTGTAGCCTGTGCGCTTCTGCTTGAAGTAATGCTTCTCCACTTCGTCCTGCGGCGTGCGGCCGCCAGCGTAGCGGAAGTCCCATGGGTCCTTGTTGAAGGTCGTGTAGTCCTCGACATGCTTAACCTGACGCCCGCGCTCGAGCACCAGTGTCTTCAGGCCCCTTTCGCAAAGCTCTTTGGCAGCCCATCCGCCGGCGATGCCGCTGCCGACCACGATCGCATCGAAGGTGCGCTCTTCGCGCGAACCCTGTTCAAGCGGCGTCATGTCGACCTCCCGATTTCGCGTCCGCTCGTGTGATCGTCGTTACGCATGGCGGCACCCTGTAGCGAATTGTCCTGCACGGCAAGACGACGTCGCGCTGTTCGCAGGTGCGGAATCGATACCGTTGCGTCAGCCATCAGAATTGCGCGTACATAAGTCTCTGGGTCAGAACGATCTGCTCAATGCCGTCTGGCGACATGGATTGCAGGCGCGCCACACGCGGCTGAACGCGATCTTGCACGCGTGGATCATTTACCCAGCAGCTGTGCAGCGCGCTCGGCAAAATATGTGATTACGCCTGATGCTCCCGCGCGCTTGAATGCTGACATCGTCTCGATGATCGCCTTGTCCTCGTCCAGCCAGCCCTGGGCGGCGGCGGCCTTGATCTGCGCGTACTCGCCGGAAATCTGGAACACGAGCGTTGGCATGCCGAATTCCGACGACACCCGCTGGACGATGTCCAGGTAAGGCAGGCCGGGTTTCACCATTACCATGTCAGCGCCTTCCTCGATGTCCATGGCGACTTCGCGAAGGGCTTCTTCTGTGTTCCCGAAATCCATCTGGTAGGTCTTCTTGTCGCCCTTCAGCACGGACGCCGTGCCGACCGCGTCGCGATAGGGGCCGTAGAAGGCCGAGGCGTACTTGGCGGCGTAGGACAGGATCGAGACGTTCTCGAAGCCCTCCTCGTCGAGGCTGTCGCGGATCGCGCCGATGCGGCCATCCATCATGTCGGACGGGGCAACGATGTCGGCGCCCGCGCGGGCCTGGATGAGGGCCTGCTCTGTCAGCATGGCGACGGTTTCGTCATTGAGAACGTAGCCGTCATCGTTCAGAAGCCCGTCATGGCCGTGGCTGGTGAACGGATCGAGCGCGACATCGCACGCGATGCCGACTTCCGGGGCGGCGGCCTTCATCGCCTGGATGACTGTCGGCACCAGCCCTTCCGGATTGATCGCCTCCTCGCCGCCATCATTCTTTTTCGCCGCGTTGATGTGCGGGAAGACGGCGATCGCGGGGATACCAAGTTCGCGGGCGCGGACGGCGGCCTTTGCGGCCTCGTCGACATTCAGGCGATCGACGCCGGGCATCGTCCTGACCGGAATGCGCGGCTCCTTGCCGTCATGGACGATCATGCCCCAGACGATGTCGTCGGGGCTCGGCTTTGTCTCGCGCATCAGGCGGCGCGACCAGTCGTGCTGGCGCAGGCGGCGCAGGCGCGAGGACGGAAAGGCGCCGGTGATAAGGGACTTGGGCATGGGTCGTTCCTTCCTGCCCCGCTTGGTAGCGGGCGTGGAACGAAAAGTCACGGATGGGCGGCGACAGCCGACCTACCGCGCACGTTTCACCGACCGATGCATGAAGCACCGGAGGCGGATGTCCATGGTCTGCCGCTGCAGCTCGCGGATTTCCAGCTGCCAGTCGTTCAATCGCCAGACCGGCACTTCGCGGAAACCGAGGTTACGATAGAAAGGGCCGTTCCATGGCACCTTTCGGAAGGTCGACAGCGATACCCGCCGGAAGGCGCGGGCTTCAGCCTCCTGCAGGCAGCGGCGCACAAGTCGGGTGCCAAGACCCCGCCGGCCGTGACGCGGCAGGACCGAGAGTTGGTCGAGGTAGAGATCTTCCCGCCGGTCGGAACACAGAGCGAAGCCCACAAGCTCTTCGCGGTCATCGACGGCCACCCAGATCAGCCCTTCGCCAAAACCCCGGCGCAGCCTGTCCTCGGGGATCGGTTGGGTCGGCTCGCCCAGCGGGCCGAAATCGATAAGGCCGGTGCCGCGGAAAAGCGTTGCCGAGGCCAGGTCTATGTTCTGCAATTCACCGATTTCATTGCCGCGCGCCGGACGCACGCGATAGGCGGGCGCGGGATCATCGATGAGAGTTGCCATGGGAAGGACAGGCCTGTCGCGGGAGGTCGTTTTCTGAAGTCTTTGAGTACGCGCGGAACTGGACGTATGGATAGCGCCGGAATCGAAGTCGGAACAGACCGTATGACAGCGCTGACCCCTGAACAGAATTTGATTAGACAGACGGCAGCCGATTTTGCCGCGGAAAGACTGCGGCCCTTCGCCGGAGAGTGGGACGAAAAGAAGCACTTTCCCGTCGACGTGATTCGGGAAGCCGCAGGCCTGGGGTTTGCGGGGCTGTATGTGAACGAAGATGTCGGCGGATCGGCCCTCAGTCGTTTCGATGCCGTTCTGGTTTTTGAGCAACTGAGCCAAGGCTGCGTTTCGACGGCGGCCTACATTTCGATCCACAACATGTGTTCGTGGATGATCGACCGGTTCGCCTCCGAGGAGATGCGGAAGGAATGGCTGCCGCAACTCACGTCCATGGAGCACCTCTCATCATACTGTCTTACCGAGCCGGGGGCCGGATCGGACGCGGCGGGGCTTAAGACCAGAGCCGTCAAGGACGGCGGCGACTACATTCTCAACGGCGCCAAGCAGTTCATCTCGGGCGCTGGGGTCAGCGACGTGTATGTCGTGATGGCGCGGACGGGACAGGACGGGCCGAAGGGCGTCTCCACCTTCATCGTGCACAAGGATGACAAGGGGCTCTCGTTCGGCGCAAACGAGAAGAAGATGGGCTGGAACTCACAGCCGACCCGTCAGGTGATCTTCGAGGATCTGCGAATCCCCGCCAGCCGCCGCGTGGGCGCCGAGGGCGATGGCTTCCGGTTCGCTATGGCAGGGCTGGATGGCGGACGGCTGAACATCGCTGCGTGTTCCCTTGGTGGGATGCAGGATGCGCTGGACAAGGCGCTGGCCTACACAAAGGAGCGCAAGCAGTTCGGACAGGCGATCGCGGACTTCCAGGCGACGCAGTTCAAGCTTGCCGACATGGAAACGGAAACGCAGGCCGCTCGCGCGATGCTTTACAACGCGGCGCAGGAGCTGGATGCAAAGACGCCGCAAGCGACGCGCTGGTGTGCGATGGCCAAGCGGTTCGTGACGGACACCGGCTTCAAGGTGGCGAACGACGCGCTGCAGCTGCATGGCGGCTATGGGTATCTGTCCGACTACGGCGTCGAGCGGATCGTGCGCGATCTGCGGGTGCATCAGATTCTGGAAGGCACGAACGAGGTGATGCGGGTGATCATCTCGCGGGATATGCTGCGGCAGTAACTCGCGGCCTCACCCGATTCCCAACGCCTTGCTCGTCGCCCGGGTGTCCGCCAGCACGATACGGACCATCGAGGTCGCGAGGGCTTCGGTGCCATCGGGCGACTGGCCAAATCGCTCGACCCTGGCATCGATCAGGAACAGCGGGTCGCCATCGCAGACATCGTCGGCGTGCCGTTAGATCTCGACGCGGTTGGCGTGCGCGTCGAAGCGAACGGTCTGCCAGCACATGGGCCGCCTCCTTCGAATTGGGTGCTTTCGGGACGCGACGTACGGCGCTCGCCCGGATGATTCCGTGACAGTTGGGATTCGAGCGCCCTGCATGTTAGGCGGAAGGACGGAGGCGTCATCATGGCCGAGATCATTATCTATCGTCAGGGCGTTGCAGGGCGGATCACGCTGAACCGGCCGCAGGCGCTACATGCGCTGAACGAGGAGATGTGCCTCGCGATGGATTCGGCCCTGAAGGCGTGGGCGAGTGATCCGGAGATCAAGCTGGTGGTCGTCGACCATGCCAGGGACACGCGCGGATTCTGCGCCGGCGGCGATATTCGGATGCTGGCGGAAAGCGGTACGGCAGACGGGTCGGCGGCGCAGGCGTTTTTCCGGGCGGAGTACCGGCTGAACACGCGGATCAAGAACTATCCCAAGCCCTATGTCGCCTTCATGGATGGCGTGACGATGGGCGGTGGCGTGGGCATCAGCGTTCATGGATCGCACCGGGTGGCGACGGAGCGGACGCTGTTTGCGATGCCGGAGACGGGGATCGGGCTGTTTCCGGATGTCGGTGGGGGATGGTTTCTGCCGCGGCTCGGGCCGCCGCTGGGGATGTGGCTGGCGCTGACGGGGGAGCGGCTGAAGGGCGGCGATGTCTGCTCGGCCGGGATCGCGACGAATTTCTGCGAGTCGCACGTGGTCGAGGCGGTGAAGGCTTCGGTGTGCGAAGGGGAGCTGGGGCTGCTCGAGGCGATGGACTGGGATGAAGCGGCGGCGTTCGAGAAGCATCTCGACACGATGCAGCGGACATTCGGCAAGCCGAGCGTCGAGGAGATTTTTGCTGCTCTGGCGCATGAGCCGGACGAATGGTCGGCAAAGCAGCTGGCCACGCTGAAGACCAAGAGCCCGCGCACGTTGAAGGTTGCGCACCGGCAATTGTCGCTTGGGCTGCAGATGCAGTCGTTCGAGGACAATATGCGGATGGAATACCGCATCGGCAGCCGGCAGGTGCACAGCCATGATTTCCAGGAGGGCGTGCGCGCAGTGATCATCGACAAGGACAACGCGCCGAAATGGGATCCCGCCGGGCTGAGCGACGTAAGTGGGCAGGAGCTGGACGCGGTGTTCGCGCCGCTGGGCGATGACGAACTGACGTTCGATTGAGACGAACGGGCGCGATCCCTGCCGCGTGGGGCCGGGCTTGGATGGTCTGGCATGCTGCCGGGCACGCGTGCGCTGGTATTATCCTCTCCCGGACGAGGAGGAGCTACGCGCACGATGCGCGCAGCGAGCGCAGTTCATGTG
>JBMOGP010000065.1:0-9188 GCA_049318285.1 Hyphomonadaceae bacterium | reverse complement strand
CGCATCCGTCAGATCGAGGCGAAGGCGCTGCGCAAGCTGAAGCATCCGAGCCGGTCAAGGAAGCTGCGGTCGTTCCTCGACACCTGATAGAGCCTTCAACCAAAGACTGGGAGAGCCCGGCTCAATGCCGGGCTTCTCCTTGGTCGCTAATCGGGCAAGCTGCCCGACATTCCGAACCGTTCATGCATCAGCGTTGTCGAGACGATGCGCTGGATGCGGCCTTCGTAGGCGGGGCGTTGGTCGGGTGGGCAGGTCTGCATGTCCTTGAATGCGGCACGGGCCTTTGTGGGGTCGAAGATCGGCTGGTCGTCGAGGGCGCGTGAGGCGATGACGTCGGCCAGCATTGTCATCATCGGATCACCGGCTGCGGCGGGTGGCGATGTGAAGGGATGCTTCTCGCGGTTGTAGACTTCCTCGATCAGCACATCCTTGGCTGCTTCGCGCAGCACATGCTTCTCGCGGTAGCCCTTCATCTTCATGGCGATGGGAATGCGCGCGGCGTAGTGGGCGACGTAATGGTCGAGGAAGGGGACGCGGCCCTCGATCGAATGCGCCATCTCCATCCGGTCGCCGAGGAAGGTGAGGATGAAGTTCGCCAGGTGGGTCTTGGAATTCACATAGAGGCCCTGGTGCAGCCGGTCGCGCCCGGCGATGGCCATGGACAGGGGCAGGCTGTCGAGCACGTCGGCGTAGACTGATTTTCCCGCGACAGACTTTGCAACATCTGCGCGCAACCCCGCCGACAGCGTGGCGCCCATCGCGCCGAAGGTTTCGATGAAGGAGGGGAGAAAGCCGAGCCGGTTCACGACTTCCACGAAGATCGGATTGTCGGCGGCCTGCTGCATGAAGATGGAGCGTGTGGCGGGGTTGCGGTCGAACATCTGCGCGATCAGCGCATCGGTATCCGCCCTGCTGCGGCCATTGGGATGGTGCAGCAGCGCATCGCGCCGGAAGGTTGCGTATCCGCCAAGGAGCTCGTCCGACCCTTCGCCGGTGAAGACCACTTTCAGACCCGCATCGCGCACGGCCCGCGAGAGCAGGAATTTGGCCGCGCCATGGCCGTTCACCATTGGTGTTTCGGAATGCCAGACGGCGTCAGAATAGGCGTCGGCCAGCGCCTGTCGCGTGACGGGGACCTGGTGGTAGGTGGCGCCGACGAACTCGGCCTGGCGCCGCGCGATCGGGCTTTCGTCCCATACCGCATCGTCGAAGGCGAGCGTATAGGCGCGGATCGGGCGCTGCATTTCGCGTTGTGCGAGGCCGAGAACAGCGCAGCTGTCAATGCCGCCGGAAAGATAGCAGCCCACCTCCACATCCGCGACCATGCGCTCGCGCACCGCCTCGCTGAGAACTTCGCGGAAGCCGGCGACCACCTCGGCTTCGGAGCGCGTGTCGGTGGTGGTTTCCTTGGTGGTCGGGAAGTCCCAGTCCCAATAGCGGTAGATCTGCACGTCATTGCCGCGGACGACGGCGTAGCATCCCTGCGGCACCGAGCGGATGCCGGCAAACATGGTGCGCTCGTGATTGCGGACGATGAACAGATCCTGCCACGCGGCCTCTGCGTCCCATGCCGCCGGGACGCCCAGCGCAAGAAGCGCCTTGATCTCGGATGCAAAGAAGACGCCGTCCGGCGTCACCGCGTAGAACAGCGGCTTGATGCCGAAGCGGTCGCGGATCGCGATCATAATGTCGCGGCGCTGATCGGCGATCAGGACCGCGAACTCGCCACGCAGCTGCTCGGTCGCGCGCATGCCGTGCTGGAGATAGAGGTGCAGGGCGATTTCGCTGTCGGAATCGGTCGTGAATCTGCTTCCCCGGGCACGGAGGTCGTCGCGAACCGCCTTGTACCCGTAGAACTCGCCATTGACGGCGAGGTGGACGTCGCTGTCGGCGTTCGACATCGGCTGGTCGCCATTGTTGAGCCCAATGATCGACAGGCGCGTGTGGCCGAGGAAGAAGCGGCCATCACGCCAGTGGCCCTGACCGTCGGGCCCCCGATGATCGAGAGCGTCAAGCGCCGCCTGGATGCGATCACGGGCTACGGGTTTGCGGGAGACGCCGCCGATAAGTCCACACATGCTTTTCCCCGCGACGGCGCTTGTCGAAGTTGCGCGCCGTTCTTTTGTTTGAAGTGGCAGCCGACGCCTGAGGCGCCGGCGTGTCAAGCTGGCGTAGGGTTAGGGGCGATAGCCGCCGTCTGCGAGGAACACACGCTCTTCCATCGCGCTTTCACGGCCTGATCATGAAGCGGGGCAAAGCGATCACGGACTTCGACGTCTAAGCCGTGATCCTAGGCGGACTATCTCTTCGACCCTGCCTCGCGCCAGAAGTCCATGACACCGTGCGCATTGCCCGGCGTTGCGGCCATGATCAGAGCCCCTGGAAGGGACCGTCGCACGTCCTGGGATCGCCTGACGTGTAGCCGGATTTCAGCCACCGCATGCGCTCGGCCGATGAGCCATGAGTGAAATTTTCCGGCGTCACGCGGCCGCCCTGACGCTTCTGCAGCGTGTCGTCACCGATGGCCTTGGCGGTTGTGAGGCCGGCTTCGAGGTCTCCGGATTCCATCGCGACATTGCCGCCGGAAACCTTGCTGGCGTTCGCCGCCCACACGCCCGCATAGCAGTCGGCCTGGAGTTCAAGGGCGACGGAGTAGCGGTTGCCTTCTTCCTGGCCTAGGGATTGCTGCGCTCGCTGCACCTTTTGCGAGGCGCCGCTGAGCGTCTGCACGTGGTGACCGAATTCGTGGGCGATGACATAGGCCTTGGCGAAGTCCGCGTCGGACGCGCCGAGTTGCTCGCTCATCGTCTGCCAGAACGAAAGGTCAAGATAGACGGTCTGGTCGGTGGGGCAATAGAACGGGCCCATCGCCGCCTGGCCGTAGCCGCATCCCGTGCCGGTGCCGGTGTCGTAGAGGACGACTTTGGGCGGGGTGTACCCGCTCATCGCCTGCGCCCAGACATCGTTCACATTGGCGCCGACGACGTCGACGAAGCGGCCGGCGTCATCCTCAGGCGTGCCCATCGTGCCGCGTTCCTGAGCGCCCTGGCCGATGAAGACGCCAGCGACGGATTGCGTTGTGTTGGGGTCAACGCCGAGAAAAACGTAGGCGAGCACCGCGATGATGCCGACAATGCCTCCGCCGCCGGCGACTGCACCTGCGCCAAGACCGCGCCGGTCCTCGATCCCGCCGCCCGAGCGGCCGCCTTTCCAACGCATGTCCTGTCTCCCACGATTGCAACAGCAATAGGCCAGAAGGCACGAGCGAAGGAAAGGCTGCCGTGGTGGGCTCGATGTGATGCCTCTAGACTGGGCTTGAGTGTCGGGGGGGGGGGGGGAGGGACGCGGGTGGCTCATCCGACAAGCGCAGGTGTTGGCGGCTGGAGCTTCGAAGTCGATCGAGAAGGTGGACGGATGGGCCGGTGGCGATAAGGCCGGAGCTCTGGTTCGAGAGTGACCGGCTTGATGAGCTGGTGCTCGAGTTGAAAGAGAAGGGCGTTGTCGTCGAGCGGGAACCGCAGACGATGAGCGATCTCTGGCGCGTGGCGCAGCTGCGCGATCCCACGGGCACTCGGATCGCGCTTAATCATGCGGGTGAGAACAGGCTGAACCCACCGTGGCGGGTGAAGTGATCAGCGCGCCAGTTTGCCGTTGATGACTTCGTCCGGCTCTTCGAAGCAACGCGCGCGCATCAGGACAAAGTCGGTTGGGAAGTCGTCGCCGGTGAAAGCGATAATGAGCTGGCCCCAGTTGCGCGTGGTGCGTCCGTGGTCGTCGATGATGGCGAAGGGGCAGATAAGGGTAACGTCGTCCTCGTCGTCATGGCTGACGTCGGGCTCGGACCAGTAGCCTTTCAGCGGGCCGGGTCCGCCGAATTCGCCGGCGAGGCCGTTGATATAGAGGTAGCCGACATTGTCGCCGAACGGGACGGGGTATTCGAGGACGCCGCTCGTGCCGCTCTCGGATGTGGAGGCGACCTTGCCCAGGGGCGACTACCAGGTGACGAGATCAGGCTCCTGTGCTGTGGCAGAGGCGCAGCCGGCCATGAGGGCGAAGGCGATCAGCGCGGTGCTGCGTTTCATGGATCAGCCGGGAGAGGGGTGCGGGTTGGCGGCAAGGGGCGCGGAGAAGGATTTCGGGAGCAACGTGTACCAGCGAGGGCCTGCGGAGTTCATGCGTTCGGCATAGGCGCCCGCTTCGGCTCCTGTGCCGGCGAAGACGTCGCCGCGATTGGGGCCGCGACGGATGGCGCCTCCTGTATCCTGCGCAACAAGGAGCCGCTGGAAGGGTGTGCCGTTATACTCACCATCGATGAACACGATGGCGCCGTAGGGATGGAAGGCCGGATCGACAGCGATCGAGCCCATCGGCGTGAGCGGAACGTTGGCTGCGCCCTTCGGGCCGGCGGCATGGTCGGTGATCGTTTCCTCCTGGAAGAAGACGTAGGAGGGATCAGCGTTGAGGGCTGACTTCTGTTCGGCTGGGTTGGTGTCGAGCCAGGTGCGGAAGTTGGTCCAGGTCGGGCTTTGGAGTCGGCCAGATTTACGAAGGGCGCCGAGCGCGGAGTTCCACTTATAACCGTTCTGGGCCGAGAACTGCGCACGGGCCTGCGAGCCGTCCGCGAACTGAAGACGGCCAGAGCCTTGCACCTGCAGGTTGTAGACGTCGGCGGGGTGGGCGTAGCCGATGACCTGGCCGAGATAGGGCGTGATCGCCTCGCGCTTCGGGTAGGGCACGATGCGGTCGCCGTTGATGCGGCCGTTGAGCGAGCGCGGCGCACCGCGGAGGGCTTCGTTGTCGTAGGCTTCGGCAAAGGCGTTGAGATCGACCGTGATCATGTCGGACGGACGCTTGAGCAGTGGCTCGGTGAATTGCGGCGACCATTCGCGGCTGGCCTGGATGACGGGTTCGAAATAGGAGGTCAGCCGCGCTTCGCCCGGGCCGAGCACGTATTGCGGATCGAAATACGCCTCGAAGAACCAGCGCTCCTGTCCCGGCTGGATAGCGAGCGATGCGTTGCAGGCGTTGAACCAGTCGCCGACGCGGCCGCCATAGCGCCCGCCGCTGAGCGGAGCATCGGGCGCGCGCAGGCGCCAGGAGTCGCACTGGCGTTTGAAGGCCTGAAGGGCAGGCGCCATGTCGGCCCTGGCCCAGCCGGGAACGCTGTCGAACGCGACGGGCGTCAGGATGAAATCAGCGGGCGCGGGCGTCACGGGTCCAGGGGTTATGGGCGGCCGGGTGACGACCGGGCCGGGACGGGTTCCGCCACCGACGATGGGCGCGGGCCGTGACGAGGCGCAGGCTGCAAGCGTGACCACGAGCGATGCAGACAGGATGGCGCGGCCGATCATTCGCGTCTCCGAAACGAAAAGGGTGGGCGTCCCAACACAAGCGATGAGGGTAGGTTAGCGCGAAATTGTGGCGCGGGGAGGCTTGGCTACTGGTCTTCCTGCAGTTCGGCCGCGCTGGGGTCGAAGGGGCGGATCGAGAACTCGTTGCCGGGTTGGCCGGGGGGGACAAGGGTGTAGAAGCCCTCGATTTCGAGGCGGATCATGATGGGATCCGGGCTGTGGTTCTTGAAGTACCAGCCGAAAATGCCGTCGATCGGGGCGGTGAGGCTGCCCTGGTCGGACAGGAGGCGCGCTTTGCGATAGTCGATGACGGTCTGCGGCTGGCCTGCGGGCGGGAGGTCGTGGCCGTGCTGGTCGGTCTCGACGGGGATGGTGGCGGGCGTGCCGTCGAGATTGTTGGCTGTCCATTTGTAGAAGATCGACTGGCCGGGCTTCATCGCGACCTTGTATTCGATCGCGGCCTCCTTCCAGTCGGCGGCCCCGAGCGGGATGTCGACGATATGCGATGTCTTTGGCGCGTCTGACGAAGTCGCAAGCGCGCCGCCGCCGGCAAAGCCCTTCTCCTCCGGGGCCCAGAGGCGGCCAATGCCGGTGGCCTTGCCGATGCCGAGGGGGTCGGTGTTGAACTCGGCTGGCATGATGGCGCCGACGACGATCAGCGCGCCGAGAACAAATCCGCCGCCAGTGATGAGGGCAAGCGTTTTGCCCGACACATTAAGCGCGACGGGGCGAATGTCCTGCTCGTGGGGCATCATGCGTCTCCTGCGAGAAAGTAACCTGCAAGCTGCTCGCCTGCCAGCACGACGCCAGCGAGGAACAGAAGTGCGTTGGCCGCCGTGGCGTAGCGTCCGAAGGATTTGGTCGTGCGCCACAGCGTCATGGCGAGGAGGATGATCGACAGGGCGACGACCTGGCCGATCTCGACGCCGATGTTGAAGGCGATGAGGTTGGCGAGGAGGCCGTCCTGATTGAGGCCGAGGTCCTGGAGCTTGGTCGCGAGGCCAAGGCCGTGGATCAGCCCGAAGCCCCCGACGGCAATCTGGTTGTCGATCGGCCAGCCTAGCCTGCGGAAACCGCCGAGATTCTCGAACGCCTTCCAGCAGACGGAGAGGCCGATGACCATGTCGACAAGATGCGAGGACACGCCAAGGTCGAACAGGACGCCGAGGATCAGCGTGGTGGAGTGCCCCAGCGAGAACAGCGTGACGTAGAGCAGGATGTCCCTGAGGCGGTAGAGGAAGAAAATCACGCCCAGCAGGAAGAGAAGGTGGTCGTATCCCGTCACCATGTGCTTGGCGCCGAGATAGAGGAAGGGGAACGGGTCTGCGCCGACGGTCGCCTGGACGAACGCAGCGTCACGGCCGCCAATGGCGTGGGCCAGGACGGGTGGCGCAATCAGGCTGAAAATCAGCAGCGCGAACAGGATGTTGTGGTTACGCATCTGGGCTCGCGGCGGAGGGTGTTCTGGCTTACGGCTGACGGGTTGGGGATGCAATGCATCCGCGCGGGCTGGCGTGCGTATCAAGGCATTCTGGGAGACTATGCGATGGACATTGTGAAGGGTGCGCTCGCGGCCGGTCTGATCCTTGGCGTGCTGGACGGGCTGTGGCTCGGCATTATCGCGCGGGAGTGGATTTTCCAGCAGCTGGGCGAGCTGCGGCGGTCGGACGTGCAGATTGTTCCTGCGATCGCGTTTTACCTGCTCTTCTCCGCTGGCCTGGGTTTTTTCGCGGTGGCCCCGGCGCTCGAGAGCGGCGACTGGATGAAGGCGGCAATGCTGGGCGGATTCCTCGGCATGATCGCCTACGGGACTTATGACCTGACGAACTGGGCGGTCATCAAGAACTGGCCCGTGGCCATGAGCCTGGTGGACATCGTGTGGGGCACGGTCCTGTCAGCAGCGTCGGCGGCTGGGGCGGTGCTCCTGCTGAAGGGCATGAACTGGGCTTGAGCCTCATCCCATTCGAACACGCCTTCGATGCCGACGTTGAAGACGTGTGCGATCCGGAAGGCTGCCTCAGGTGAAGGACCGTACTTACCCGCTTCGATAGCCGCAATCGTCTGGCGCGTTACGCAGATGCGCTCGGCGAGATCGCTCTGCGTCATCTCGCCGTGTTCGAAGCGGAGGCGGCGGATATGGTTGGCGATGTGGAGCTTCGCCATCGCTCAGTAGCCGTGTCGCAGCATCACGATCCGGGCGATGGCGGGAGCATGGGGCCGCCAGAGGCTGGAGTCGCCGTGCAGACGGCGAGCGCCTTCATGGAGTTTGCAATGTTTTCCAGCCCATGATCCTCCGCACTACTGCCCGCGCGCATACATCTTCACGAGCTGGTAGAGAAACATGCGGCCTTCGAGAAGTTGCTTGACGCCGACGCGTTCGTTGAGGCCGTGGGCGTTCGTTGTGTTGGGGTCTGCGAAGATACCCGAGATGCCGTAGGTCGGGATGCCGGCTGGCGTCGTGAAGCGGCCATCAGTGGCGCCGGTGGCCATGGCGGGGATGACGGGCACGCCCGGCCACATCTTCTCGGTGAGCTGTTCAATCGGCCCGATGATTGCGGCCGGTAGCGGCGGCGCCTTCATCGGCGTTTCGGGCGGCGAGCGCAGCGCGACTTTGACGTCACTGTTCTTGATGGCGTCCTGGAGCTGCTCGCGGATCTCTTCCTGGGTGTGGCCGGGGAAGATGCGGCAGTTGACGTTGGCGGTGGCGCGCTGGGGCAGGGCGTTGGGCGCGTGGCCGGCGGTCAGCTGTGTTGCAACGCAAGTGGTGCGCAGCGTGGCGTTGTAGGAGGGATTTGCCGACAGGCGGCGGATGGCGGCGGCGCTTTCGCCATCAGCCGCGTCGCGCATGTCCTGTCCTTCCTGACCGGGCGTGATCTGGCCCATGCGACGGAAGAAGGTGCGTGTCGCGTCATTGAACTCGGTCGGGAATTCGTAGGCCTGCACCTTCATCAGCGCCTGCCCGAGTTCATAGATGGCGTTGTCGGGCACAGGGCGCGAGGAGTGACCGCCCGGATTGGTCACCTCGATGGTGAAGTCCTGATAGAGTTTCTCACCGGCCTGCACGCCATTGTAGAGGTAGCGGCCTGTAGCGGGATCGAGCCGGCCCCCGGCGCCTTCGTTGAGTGCGAACGCGGCAGAGATCAGGTCGAGATGGTTTTCGACCATGTATTTTGCGCCGATGAATTCGTTGGCGCTCTCCTCGCCGCAGTTGAGCATCATCTTGATGGTGCTGGCGGGCCTGTAGCCTTCCTGCCTGTAGCGGATCATCGAGTCCGTGAAGATGGCCGCCATGGATTTGTCGTCGCTGGCGCCGCGGGCGTAGAAATATCCGCCTTCTTCCGTCAGCACGAAGGGGTCGCGGACCCAGTCTTCGCGCTTCGCTTCCACGACATCGATGTGCGCCATCAGGAGGATGGGTTTTGCCGCAGCGTCAGTGCCCGGAAGGATGGCGACGAGGTTGCCATCCTGCGGGCGGTTCGGCTTCGGATCGACGAGGATATGGAGGTCGCTTTCCGGATAGCCGGCGGCGAGAAGGCGCGCCTTCATCCGTTCCGAGGCAAGCGTGCAGGAGCCCACGGAGTATGTGGTGTTGGTTTCGACCAGTTCCTTGTAGAGCGCGCGGAACGCGGCTTCGCCGGCGCCGGGGTCGGCAGATGAAAAGGCCGGGGCGGGCGCTTCGGAGGCGATTGGGTCAACCGGCGCAGTCGTGCATGCGGCAAGCGCCATGACAGAAGCGGCGGCAAGAAGGAGGCGCATGGGGTACCCTTGTGTCGATCTGGCCAGACAAGACCATGGCGCGGGCTGCACGCCAAGCGCCGTCAGGGCCAGGCGGAGATC
>JBMOGP010000064.1:0-9200 GCA_049318285.1 Hyphomonadaceae bacterium | reverse complement strand
GCGCAGCTTGCCGCCATGGAGGGCGACGTCTCCGCGCTCGAGGGCGGCTTCTATCTGGGCAGCGAGGACGTGAAGTCCATGAACGCGCCGCCGGTCAAGGTCGACCGCGTGCTGAAGGATGGCGACACGGTCAAGCTCGGCGACTTCACGCTGACCGCGCACCTGACGCCTGGACATTCACGCGGCTGTACATCGTGGGGTGCGACGCTGGGCGATCAGGGCAAGTGGTATGAGGCGCTGGTGTTCTGCTCGGCGACGGTCGCTGCCAACCGCATAACGCCGCCACTGCAGTATGATGGCATTGTCGAGGACTACCGGAAGACATTTAGGAAGACGAAGGGGATGACGGTCGAGATCCCGCTCGCGCCGCATCCGGAATTCTTCCAGCTTCGCGAGAAAGCGGCGAAGGCAGCAGCGAACCCGAAGGGCCAGAACCCCTTCATCGAGCCCGGCGCGTTCCTGACATTGATCACCAAGCTCGAAGGCGATTTCGAGCGGACGCTCAAGGAGCGTTCGGCGCCAAAGCAGTAACGTCCCGGTTGTCCTAGTTGCGAGGTGCGGGGGGCGGGAGCGTACCACCTTCGGCGAGGATCTTCATATTGCCCAGCGCGCGGGTGAAGGCGGTGCGACGGCGTTCGACGTCGGCCGCCTTTGCGGCGTCGTCGCCTGCCACCAGTGAAAGATCGTAGACCAGCGTATAGAGCAGCTTGGTCGTTTTCGCATCGACCGCGCGGGCTTCAAGATTTCCATGGTAGAGATTGAAGGGCCGTCCTTCGCGCACCGGCTGGGTGTAGGCATAGGAATACTCTGTCTTGGCGACGAGGATTTCGGCTCCAACCGTGCGCACGGCGCCGACTTCGCCATCCTTGCCGGACGTGATCTCGCAGCCCGTAGCAATCTGGAACCACTCGGCGATGTCGCAATACTTGCCGATGCGAGCCCAGACATCCTTCACCGGTTTGTTGACCGTGATCTCCATCGGGATGGTGACATAGTTCGGGTTCGCGACCTGCAGCGGCGCGGGACCGGCAGGAGCAGCAACTGGCGCTGGCGCAGGCGGCACAGAGGCGACCGGCGCGACGCTGGCGATCGGCTCTTCGACCGTTCGGGCATGGACCATGATGCAGCCCGGCAGCAAGCCAGCCAGCATGAGAGCTGCGAATGCGCGCGCGTGAGTCATTGATTCCTCCCGAGGCCTGTTGAGGCGACAGCCATAGCCACGGGAGCAGATGCGTCAAGCAAAGCGACGCGAGACCTGCCCTGCCCGCCCCGTTCGGAACGACATGGCCCCGGATGCTTTCGCCTCCAGGGCTATGCAGCGCGAGGCCTTCTAGAACGTCTTGCGAATACCGACTTCGAACGCGCGGTCGGAGACGGCGTTGTACGCAATTCGTGCGGCGCCGTTTTGCGATCGGTCAGCAAGAAAGCATGCGGGAGAGACGCCTGTGTCATGTGTCAGAGCGCCTCGCTGTCATCCTCGAACAGCGGCTGCTGAAAGCTGGCCGGAGCCTTGAGGCCGACGCGGTCCCACGCTTTTGGCGTGGCGACCCGGCCACGTGGCGTGCGGGCAACGAAGCCCTGCTGCATGAGATATGGCTCGATCACTTCCTCAATGGCGTCGCGCGCTTCGGACAACGCCGCAGCCAGCGTGTCGGCGCCGACGGGGCCGCCGCTGTAGGTTTTCACAAGCGCCTGCAGGTAGCGGCGGTCGAGCGCGTCAAGGCCGTCTTCATCGACTTCGAGGCGTGACAGGGATTTGGCGGCGCCCGCGCGGTCGATCTTGACGCCATCTGCTTCGCAGAAATCGCGGACGCGGCGGAGAAGACGGATGGCGATGCGTGGCGTACCCCGCGAGCGGCCGGCGATTTCTTCGGCGCCGTCCTGCGTGATGTTTGCCCCGACCTTCAGCCCCGCCCGGCGGATGATCGAGCCGAGTTCCTCGCGTGTGTAGAATTCGAGCCGGATCGGAATACCGAAGCGATCCCGCAGCGGCGTTGAGAGCAGGCCTGCGCGCGTCGTTGCGCCGACCAGCGTGAAAGGCGGCAGGTCGATCTTCACCGAGCGCGCCGAGGGACCTTCGCCGATGATGAGATCGAGCGTGTGATCCTCCATCGCTGGATAAAGGATTTCCTCCACATGCGCTGGCAAGCGGTGGATTTCGTCGATGAAGAGAACATCGCGCGGTTCGAGATTGGTCAGAAGGGCCGCAAGGTCTCCGGCCTTGGCGATGACCGGGCCGGAGGTGGCGCGGAAACCAACGCCCATCTCGCGCGAGAGAATCTGAGCGAGTGTCGTCTTGCCGAGGCCGGGCGGCCCGGAGAGAAGCACATGGTCCAGCGCATCGCCGCGATTGCGGGCGGCGGAAACGAAGACCTTGAGGTTGGCCTTGGCGGCCTGCTGGCCGGTAAAATCATCGAAGGCGGTCGGCCGCAGGGCGCGGTCGACCGTCTCGCCTGGCTGGCGCTCGGGGTTAGTGATTTCGGCGTCTCTGGCCATGGCTGCCTTCTGCACCAGTTCGCACGCCAAGGGAACACTTGAGGAACGAAGAGAGCGTTAAGGCGCAGACTGGCTCAGGGCCGGCCTGATGACCCGGCCAGCGCCCGAAAGATCGCTGACCCGGGCGCCTCGGCAGCCAGCGGATCGAGATTGGCGAGGGTGATGACGGTCCAGGAGCCGTTGCTGGTAAGCAGTGCGTTGCCCCCCGGCGCTCCGCCTCCAATGCCGTGACGCTTCGCTGCGCGGCCGTTCGCGGGGGCGTCGGCGCGGAGAACCGCGGCGGTTCCTGCGGCGCTGGTCAGCTTGTTGTCACGCAAGGCGTCGTTGAAGGCTGCAAGATCGCGCAGCGTGGCGAAGGCCCCGCCGGCCGCACTGGCGGCTGCGCCATGAAAGTTGCTCACCTCCTGCAGGTCCATGTCGGGTCGCGGCCGGCCATAGGGCCGTGCCGCAGACGCGGGCGGCGCGAAGACAGTGTGGGTCATGCCGGCGGGGAGAAGGATGTTGTCGCGCACATAGGTCTCGTAGCTGACGCCGGTTGCCGCCGCGATGATCTCTTCCAGCACGGCGTAGCAGCCATTGCAGTCTTGCTCGCGCTCTCCTGGCGCGGCCAGCGGCGGCTGGTACGAAATGAGATCATAGCAGGCGCGGTTAGCTGCGAACTGCGACTTCGGCGTCTGAGCGAAGGCCGGTCCAAAGAAGTCGGCAATGCCGCCACGGTGGCTGAGCAGCTGTGCTATCGTCGCCTTCCGGCTCACCGCCTGCAGATCGGCCGGCAGCCATTTGCCGACCGTATCGTCGAGCGACAGCTTGCCCGCTTCAGCGAGTTGAATGCTGGCGGTGTGCGTGAGGATCTTGCCGATCGAGCCGAAGTTGAACGACGTATCGACGGTGGCGGCGAGGCTGGCTGAACGATTGGCTAGCCCGTAGGCTTTTGACCAGACATCCCGGCAATCATGACGGACAAGGACTGCGCCGCTGAACAGCTGCTGTTCTGCAAGGCCGGACATCCAGCCGTCGATGCCAGCCGCTAGGGCGACCTCGGACATGTCTGGCACTATCGGTGGCGGAGGCAACTATGGCCCGGCGTTCGGACCCTGGCGCAGGCCAGGACCGGAGCGGGGCTGAGCAGCCGCAGACCCAGCCTGCAAGAGGGCGGCGAGAGCAAGGGCTGCAAGTTGCATCTTCATTCGGGTCTCCGGGCTCTGTTTTTGCACGCCATGCGTCGCATCGGCATCACAGCCACACGAGGCCCTTAGCTCAGGTCGCATGACGTCCGGGCGCGGCGATGGAGTTGTGAGGACGGCTGCGAGCCGCTTTTATGCCTGGCGGCCCGTAGATCGGGTTGCGAGGACGGCCCTGACCTTGATGGACAGTATGATCGCCGCCAGCACAAATGTGATCGCGTTCGCGATGATGATCGACCACTGCCATGTCATCACGCCATAGACCCCCCACAAAGCGATGCCGGCGGTGAACAGTGCGTACATGGCCAGCGAGATAGCGGCGGTGTCGCGCGTGCGAACAACTTTGGCAGCCTGCGGAACAAAGGCGGCGGTCGTGAGTATGGCGGCGACCATGCCGATGATTTCAACGACGTCCATAGATTTCGCCCTGCCTCATGCACTGGCCAATCGGCGTTGATCCGGTATCGCGCCCATGACCCGGATCGGGCTATATCATGCTCCATGACGAGCGCACCTTCGACCTGCCCCGTGACACGATGACCCCGGATGTTGGATCCGGGGGCGTCAAGAGCGGTGATGCGTCTTCCGACGCATACCAGCGCCTTGTCCGCATGCGGCGGCTGGCCAATGGTATGCTGCTGGCGATCATGGGTCTGTTCGTCTTCTCCCACATGTGGGAGCCGGACGGACAGGAATGGGACATGCACTGGCGCTTCGTACGCGCCTTCGCCGAGGCTGCCATGGTGGGCGGGCTGGCAGACTGGTTTGCTGTGACGGCCATCTTCCGGCATCCGCTCGGCCTGCCGATTCCCCACACGGCTGTCATCCCGAAGAACCAGGACCGGATTGCAGAGGCGGTCGGCCGGTTCATCGCCGACAACTTCCTCAAGCCTGAGCTGGTCGCCGAGCGCGTTAAGGACAAGGACCTGTCGGAGGCGCTGGGCAAATGGCTGGCGGAGCCGACGCAGTCAACCGCGCTGGCAGGCGGACTTGTCTCTGCCGTGCCTGCCCTGCTCGATGCGCTGGATGACGAGACGGTGGCGGCGTTCCTGCGCGAGCAGGCAGCCGAAGCAGCGGAGGGCGCGAGCGTAGCGCCGGCCTTCGGCTCGGTGCTGGAGGCACTGGCGGAACAGGGGCGACATCAGGCAATTCTGGATACGCTGCTCAAGCAGGGGTATCGCCTGCTGGAGAGCAATCAGGACCTGATCCGCGATCGCATCCGCGGGCGTTCAGGCTGGCTGATGCGCTTTGTCAGCGCCGACAGGAAGGTGGCGGACACGGTCATCGATGCTGTGAACGATCTCCTATACGAGGTGGCGTCCAACCGCGACCATCCTGTGCGGGAGCAACTGAACCAGATGGTGGCGGAGTTTGCTGACGACCTGCGCCGCGACCCGGAACTCCAGGCGCGCGTGGGGTCGTGGCTGCAGGATGCAGCCAAGCATCCATCGGTCGCCGGCGCCGTCGAAGCGGGCTGGGTGGAGTTCAAGGCGGCGCTGCGGCGCGACTGCGCGAGCCCCGAAGGACGGCTTCGGGCATGGATGCAGAATGCGCTGACAAATCTGGGCGCAGGGCTGCTGCGCGAGACACATGTGCGCGAAGCCCTGAACGTCCGCCTGCGCGGGCTTCTGGTTCAGCTTGCGGCGCGGCATGGCGAGGATGTTGCGCGGCTGGTGTCCGAAACGATCCGCAAGTGGGACTCGCAGACGATCGTCGACAAGCTGGAGATCAATGTTGGCCGCGACCTGCAATACATCCGCCTCAACGGCACGATCATCGGCGGGCTGGTCGGCCTTGTTCTGCATGCCGGGGCGGAGTTGCTTTAGCGCGGTTCGCTATGCAGTCGGCGCCAGCGCCTTGAGTGCTGCGCGGATCAGCGTGGACTCTGTTGCATCGTCACCCACATCTCGCATGGCTTGCGCGACGACACGGGCGGCGTCAGTTTGTGAGTAGCCGAGATTGACGAGCGCGGAGACGGCGGCGGCGCGGGCGCCCGAGAGGGGTTGCGCCGTCATGGCGGCGGCGAGCGCGAGGCCGGGCGCGAACAGCCCCATTGGCGGCGGCTTGCCCTTGAATTCGGTGACGATGCGTTCGGCGAGTTTCTTGCCCACACCGTTGGCGCGCGAGATGGCGGCAGTGTCGTTGAGCGCGATCGCGTCCATCAGCTGCGACGTGGTTAGGGTATCGAGAATTGCGAGCGCGGTCTTGGCGCCGACGCCGGGCGCGGACTGAAGCCGCGAAAACCAGGCCCGTTCTTCTCCGCTGACAAAGGCGAAGAGACGGATAGCGCTTTCCGACATCTGGGTTTCGACATGCAGCTCTGCAACCTCGCCGACCGACAGGCGCGCGAGCGAGCGCGAGCCGGCATGGACGAGATAACCCACGCCCTGTACGTCGATCAGCGCCTGCCCTTCGCCGATGGCGGCGATTGTTCCGCGTAGCCGGCCGATCATGCGTGCCGTCTTTCGCCAGCAAGCGGGCGATGATGCGCGCCGCAGATAGCGACGGCGAGCGCGTCGGCTGCATCGGCGGCGACGTCTCCCGCCTTGGGCAGCAGCCGGCGAACCATGAAAGCGACCTGCACCTTGTCGGCTGCGCCCGTTCCGACGATCGACTGCTTCACTTTCCGTGCCGCAAATTCATGGACCTTGAGGCCCACGCCGGCGAGCGTCGCCATCGCTGCGCCGCGTGCCTGGCCCAGCAGGAGTGTCGACTTCGGGTTGATGTTGACGAACGTCTCTTCGACCGCGGCTTCGTCGGGCGTGTGCGCTGCGATCACCTCGCGCAGGTCAGCGCACAGGATGGCGAGGCGGTCGGCCATGTCGGCGTGCGGATCGGGATTGATCACACCGTGGGCAATCCAGCCGAGGCGGGGCCCATCGAGCGTTATGACGCCCCAGCCGGTGTGGCGTAGGCCGGGGTCAATGCCGAGTATTCGAATCATCTGAGCCATACCGCCAGTGTCGCAAGTATCGAACGGATTAGGAACACGCCGGAAGTTAATGAGGCGGAAACCAACGCGCCAGACATTGTGGACATGGATATCCGTCAGGTTTCGCTGTCGCGACGCGGGGCGCTTCGCCTTGGCCTGGCCGGCCTTGGCGCCGCGCTGGCAGCGCCCAGCGCCTTTGCAGCCCCAAGCGTGAGCTTCCCGCTGCGCATCGCTTATGCGCGCGTTTCCCCCGAAGGCTTCGTGCACATCCGGTCTGACGAGCAGGCCGTCTGGATGCAGATGGCGCGGCGGATGGGCGGGCTGCTGGATACGCTGGCGCCGATGCAGCCGGACGACATGCTGGGCGGCGGTCTTCCGAAGATCGAGGGCGGCGCAAGCTGTGCGATGGTGGCGCGGCAGGTCGCAATGAAGGCGGGATACGGTCAGGTGATCCTGTACGCCACGCATGACGGGCAGCAGGTCTATGCGCCGCCGCAAGGCTGGTTCGGCGAGACGTTCGCCTGGCTGCAGGGTGAGTTCGACAAGGATGGCCGCGCCAGCGGAGAAGCGCACCTGCTCGATGTGGGTGGCGGGATGCCGCTGGCCTCGGCGCATGCTGACGCCAAACCGCGCGATCCGCTCAACCTGTTCGACGGCGGCCGCAATCCGGAGCGAGAGGCCCTGGACAAGCTGATCAGCGCGATGGAGCTTCGGTTCAGCGACATGGCCCGGCTGGCGTACGAAAGTCAGCGATCCATCGCGGACTGATCTGGCGCCATCCCCGCACAATCGGGTGAGTTGGACTGGCCAACCAGACCTGTGCGGGTAAAGTCTGCCCTTCGGATTTCGGAGGGTTTCCATGCGTCGCCTGTTGCTTTCGTCGCTGAGCGCCATTGCGCTTCTTGCAGCCTGCGGACCGGCGGAGGACCTGACCGCGGTTCCTGCCGCGACCTATGACGAGGCGACGACGGCGCAGCTCACGAGCAACCCGTTGCTGGCGGAATGGACGGGCGAGCATGGCGGTCAGCCGGCGTTCGACAAGATGGACCTTGCCCAACTGAAGCCGGCGATGGAAGCAGGGATGGCTGCGCACCTTGCCGAGATCGATGCAATCGCAAACAATCCCGCGAAGGCATCTTTCGAGAACACCATCGTCGCGATGGAGCGCGCAGGCGAGGCGCTTGATCGGGCGATGACCTACTACGGCATCTGGTCCTCCAACCTTTCGACGCCGGAGTTCCGATCCATTCAGGCGGAAATGGCGCCGAAGCTTTCGGAGTACCAGAGCAAGATCACGCAGAACGGGGGGTTGTTTGCGCGCATCAAGGCGCTGCATGACGACCAGGCGAACCTGAAGCTCACCCCGCATCAGGCGCGGTTGCTTAAACTGGTCTATGACCGCTTCCAGCTCAACGGTGCCGAGCTGACCGGCGAGAAGCGCGATCGGTACGCGGCGATCAACAAGGAGCTGGCGGAGCTTCAAACTGAATTTTCAAACAATCTGCTGGCGGACGAGGAAGGCTGGGTGACGTATCTCACACCGGCGCAGATCGGCGGGCTGCCAGCGAGCTGTGTTGCATCGGCCAAGGCGACAGCTGCTGATCTCGGCAAGCCGGGCATGTACGCCGTGACCAACACGCGCTCGTCGATGGACCCGTTTCTCACCTACTCCACCGAACGCAAGCTGCGCGAACAGGTGTGGCGCAACTATTACTCGCGCGGCGACAATGGCGATGAACACGACAACAACGCAGTGATCGCGCAGATCCTCAAGCTGCGGCACGAACGGGTCGGGCTGCTGGGCTACAAGACTTATGCCGACTGGCAGCTGCAGGACAATATGGCGCCCGATCCGGCCGCGGCGACTGCGCTGATGGAAGCGGTTTGGCGGCCGGCCGTTGTGCGCGCGAAGGAAGAGATCGCAGACATGCAGGCGCTGGCCGCCAGTGAAGGCGCGACGATCACCATCGAGCCGTGGGACTACCGCTTCTACGCAGAGAAAGTACGCAAGGCGAAATACGATCTCGACGGCGAGCAGCTGAAGCCATACCTGCAGCTCGACAAGCTACGCGAAGCGATGTTCTTCGTAGCGGGCGAACTGTTCGGTTTCAACTTTGCGGCTGTGCCAGCGGGCACCATTCCGGTCTTCCATCCGGATGTCGGCGTCTGGGAAGTGACAGACAAGGCTTCTGGCAAGCATGTTGGCTACTGGTACCTTGATCCTTATGCTCGTCAGGGGAAGCGGTCGGGCGCCTGGGCCTCGAGCTATCGGTCGTATTCGACGTTTGACAGACCGGTGACGACGCTATCGTCCAACAACTCCAACTTCGTGAAACCGGCGCCGGGTGAGCCCCTGCTTATCTCGTTCGACGATGCGGAGACGTTCTTCCACGAATTCGGGCATGCGCTGCACGGGCTGTCGTCGACCGTCGAATATCCGGGACTGAACGGAGGCGTACGTGACTACACCGAATTCCATTCGCAGCTTCTGGAGCGCTGGCTGCTGACCGACCAGGTGGTGGACAAGTACTTCCGCCACTACCAGACAGGCGAGCCGATGCCGAAGGAACTGATCGACAAGATCAACA
>JBMOGP010000063.1:0-9206 GCA_049318285.1 Hyphomonadaceae bacterium | reverse complement strand
TCGACATCCTCAACCTGTTCGATGCCGAGGACAACGACATGGTCTATTTCTACGAAAGCCAGTTAGCGGGCGAGGCTGCTCCCGTGGAAGACATCCACTTCCATCCAGTTCATCCCCAGACCTTCGTCGTGAATCTGAAAGCGAAGTATTAGTGACGCGCCCCCCGTCAGCCCGCATTTCTTCAGGCCACGACGGCTCTCGCATCAACATGAAGACGCCGGCGACACGCCCGGGTTTGATGGGCCTCCGATGGGACGGCCACAGCCACCGCGCGCTGCAGGCAGGTTCGCGGTAAACCTCCAAAGCCAACCTCTCTGAAGCTCCAAGAGCGTAGCGGAGCTGTCTCGGCGGGACGTCAAACTGCCGCGCTTTTGGCGATCGCCTGCAAAACAATCGTGCGAACCATTTGTCTCGCCGTGTGCTTCATGCCGGTTCGTGCGAGCTGCTGACGCCGCGAAGAGGCATGAAGAAAGCGATGAGCTCCTCCGGGGTCGCACGCTCCACGGCGCCGTCTGCAACCTCTTCCTGCGACCATATCCATGATGCTGCAGGGTCATGAAGCATGGCCCACTTCCCGAACATGCGCTCGGATGCGGGCTCCTCAACGTGAAGCGTCATTTCAAGATGGCGGTCGTCACGCTTGATGCGCGCGAGCGTATTGCGGACCTGGGCCTCGGGGCCTTCGAGCCACTGGATGTAGATGTCACCGCGGCAAATGAGTGCGCCGGTAAGTCCATCCCGGTCATTCGCGCGCCGCGCCTCCATGAGGATGCCGTTCAGGATTGCGTCGTCAAAGCCGAATGGCCGCGACGTATAGACGGCCCGGAACAGGCTCATGGTTTCGCTTTCCCAAGTTGATGTTCGTTCAGGACGCCAAGCCTATAGTGGGTCGGCTGACCAATCTACAACTGTCCTGCCTGCGATTTGGATCGCTTGTGGCGACAGACATTCGGGCCGCCGCCATACGGCGCGCCTCTACCCGGCGGGGCGCGAGGCACAACCACCACGTTACGTAGCAGGATCAGGGCGTGCATGCAGGAGCTTGATCAGCACTGATCGGCGCAGCGAGCTGAGTGAGGTCGCTGAGGCAGATCTGCAGGGCGTTCTCGAATGGTCGAGATGAAGCGCAGCTTTGGATCGAGCACGGGATTGAGCATAACGCTTATCGCGCCGCCAGCTTCAAAGCGACCGACCCAGGCGGACGATCGGGTGTCCAGAATAATTGCCGGCGACTGACTTCGATCCTGTCGCCCTCCGTGCGGCGATAAAGGCGGAGAAATGCCGGCTAACTCTGACCTGGGCGGACGTGGTGAGCGAGATCACTCCACCTCTTCGGAACTGGCGGCCACGTTTGCCAGGAGCGTCCAACTGGCGCGATGTCAATGACACACGCTTCGGGGTCGAAGCTGTGATTGTCCTGCTCGTTCTTTGATGGCTTGGGCGCGCGCCCGAGCGTTTTGTGCCGCGCCATCGAGGCAGCGACAGGCCGGCGCCGATAAGCCGGAGGTGCGACTGCCCGCCCCTGGCGACGGCGCGTTGCCACAATTCGACTTGATCGCAATTGAAGCGCAGCGCGACGCCGAGCGCAAAAGGCGGGGCCTCTTGTAGCTCCGGATTGCCCGCGAGACTGGCGGCCCGTTTTCTGCCTGCGGCCTGCAACGTCTCCGTCACGCGCGATCTGTTCGCTTCCCTGCCGTTACGTGACTTGCACGATGGCTTCGGTGCTCTGCGGCTTCACGCCTGGTGAATTCGGCACCTTGCGCAAAAGCGTGAGGACGCTCAGGGGTGCTGTCGAGGCCGTCAGGTGACGCCGGTTGCGGCCAAGCGCGATGCGGTCGTCGCTCCGAAATCGGGGGCGACGAGCTGGCACGATAATTCGCCTGGCCCGTATCAGCGCTCGACGTGATGGCGCCGTTCATTCGTACCCGGTCATCTCCAGATAACCCCGACCGGGATGCGATCCCGTGACGCTTACAGGACCCTCCCAGTACGGCACGCTCGTCGCCATCCATGCCTGCTTGTTGAGCGCCCGCGTCGTCACACTGACCCCGCGCAGCGGCACGGCGATGCGCCAGGCCACCGGCAGCCTCCGGCCGGCGACGATCGCACTATCGAGCGGCGTCAGCACGACATCGTCCGATCTCATGGGCGTTACTTCGCCCTCTGCGGTGATCCAGCTGGCCGACGTGAATGCGGGGCCCGCTCCGCGCAGGCGACCCGCCATCATCTTGTCGCCGCTATCGAAGTGCAGTGAGAACCAGTCCCAGCCGCTCTGATCGCTGGCGAGCGGCTGGGACGACCATTCCCGGTCCAGCCAGGCGCGGCCCGTCACGGCGATATTCCGGTCTCCGATCTTCAACGAACCGGCTGCGGTGTAGAAAGGCTGCGAGTAGTATCGACTGGCCTGCCCCTGTTCCGACTTTACCGAGTATCCGTTCTTTCCATGCAGCACGATCGGCTTATCCGCATTGAGAGCAAGTTCGTACGAGAAGCCGCTGCCTGAGGCGCCCAGGCTGAGCGCGGACAACACATCTGCGCCGACCTGCGCCTTGCTGGTCATCTCCCAGTCGTCGATCCACGCTGCGAACGGCGCCGGCGTCACGCCAGCCTGACCGATCCCGCCGCGCGCCAGTCGCTCCGCCACGAAGTGCTCTGAGCCTGATGTAAGCGCTGCATGCCCCATCCAGAGCTGCGGGCTGGACCATCCCGCCTTGTCTCCTGGCCCCAGCGCAGTGCGGAACAGCGTCCACTGCACGCCATACTCAACGCCGTCCGCATCCTTCAGGTTGGCAGTCAGATACCACCACTCGATGCGAAAGTCAGTGTGCGGACCATGATCGGCCGGAAAGGCGAACTGATAACCTGGCGCCGGAATCGCGAAGCCTTCGGCTTGCGTGCCAAGTCCTGCGAAGCCCTGAGCGCTGGCAGGACCACTCATCAATAAGCACAGCAGCAGCACTCTAGCGCTCATTGGCGAACACCTTCAGCAAGTCGGACGGTGCGAGCCGCGACAGGCGTCGCACGGGAATGGCGGCCGCCAGCAGGGCGGCCGCAAGAGCGAGCCCGCCAAGCTGAACCCAGTCCAGCGGAAACAGGTGCATTGGCAGTTTCCAGCCGAACGCCTCCACATTGACGATGTCCAGCAGCACCCACGCCAGCGCCAGACCCACAGGCACAGCCGCCGCAAGCGTCAGCGCGGCGAGTGCGAGCGTGCGCACGAGCTCCAGCATCGCCAGCCGCCGGCGCGTGATGCCCATCGCCCAGACAGGCGCCAGCTGGGGTAGCCGGATGCCAGACAAGGTCATCAGGCTTGCGAACAAGGCAAGGCCTGCAACCCCGAGGGTGAGGACATTCAGCGCCGCGGTCACGGCAAAGGTGCGCTCGAACACTTCAAGCCCGATGCGCTTCAGGCTGGCCTGGTCCACGATGACGCCATCGGGAAGATCGAACCTGTCACGCAATTCGCTCTGCAGGGCTTCGACGGCTGCCTGCTCCGTTCGCACGCCGAAGCGTGTCTGCGAGGCTTCTGGATAGCGCGCCTGAAGGGTTGCTAGCGCAACCATGGCCTGCGCGGCAGGATTTCCATAATCAGCGTAAACGCCGGCGATCGTCGCGGTCCACTGGCCCGGCAGCTCGAGACGAGCGCCGACACCGAGGTTTTCGCGTCGCGATAGCTGCTCGTTGATAAGGATGGCTTCGCCCTGCGCCAGCCTGTGCCAGGCGTCAGGCGCGGCTTGCAGCAGAGGCCAGTTGTCCCGATAGGTGGCGTGATCCGATACGCCCAGCAGCTGCCCCGCCTGGCCCGCCAGCTCGGTTTCGAGAACAGCGATCGGGAGCACGGCATCGACGCGTGGCGCGAGCCAGGCCTGCAGTGAGGCGGACTCCTGTGGCGATCGGGCTTCCACATAGAGTTCAGCCGCCAGACGCTGGTCGAGAAACGCCACGAACGTCAGACGAAAGCTGCCGACCATGGTCCCAACGCCGATATTGGCCGACAAGGCCAGCAGGAGCGCCATCAGCGAAAGCGACAGGCCGGGAATCTGCTGGCGCGTGTCGGCCCAGAACCACTGCGCGAGCGGGCCACGCGCCAGTCTCTGGCCAAGTCCGACGAGACTGGCCAGCAATGCCGGCAGCAGCAGCGCGGCGCCCAGCAGCAGGGACGCCAGCACCGTAAATCCCGCGACAACGCCCGACCTGAAGGCGAGCGCTGCGAGACCTCCGGCAAACAGGAGAAGGGCCAGGAGCGCCTGTGCGGCGAAGGTTGTCTCGGAGGCGCGCGCCCAGGCGCGAGGCTGCGCCGGAGCAAGCATCGGTAACCTGCTGACGCGCCAGAGGCTCTCGGCCGACGAGACGAGCGTTCCGAGTACCGCGATCGCGAGCCCCGCGAGCCACCATGAGGCGCGCAACTCAAGCGTTCCCGGCACGTCTGCGCCATAAAGGCCTTGCAGCGTTGCAGAAACATCCGGCAGCAGCAGAACTGCGACGCCATAGCCCATCGCAACGCCTGCCATTCCCGCGACGAGCGCAAGGCACACAAGCTCGAGCAGGAGCAGGCCTGTGAGGACGCGCGCTGGAATTCCAAGAGCGCGCAGCGTCCGGAACACGGGCCGACGCTGTTCGAACGCAAGCCCGATTGTCGAATAGACGATGAACAGTCCGACAACGAAGGCCAGAAGCCCGAATGCTGTCAGGTTGAGATGGAAGCTGTCGGTGAGCCGCGCGAGATCGGTCGCATCGGATCTGGCCAGAAACACAAGATCGGGGGCGACAACCTCCAGCGGCGGGCGGCCGTCGGGCTGCTCGGAGGCGAGCATCAAGCGACTGACTGTGTCACCGGCGCCGAGGAGCGTCTGCGCCTGACCAATGTCGACGATCCCCACGCCATCTGACAGGCCGTCGTCAACGGCAAGTGGGAGGGTCGCGGCGCCGGCGAGGCGATCCTTCATGTCGGTACTGATGAACATCAGGCCTTCGCGCGACAGGAACCGCTCCAGCGTACCGACGGTTCCCAGCTCGACCGCGAGCGCCTCACGCGGCGATGTCAGAGGATCGACACCGACAATGTTGATGCGGACATCGCCGAACATCACCTCGCCTTCGAGGATCGGCGACACCAGCCACCCTGCCCGCCGAAGCGCGACATAGGTCGTTACAGGAATGCTTGTCCCGGACCGGGGAACAAGTTGTGCGACGGCGCCGCCCGCGACGGCGACCGAGGCCTCGCGATAGCTCGCCCTTGCTTCGGCGTTGATCGCCTGCACGCCGGTCCAGAGGGCTGTTGCAACCGAAAGACCAAGCAGCAGCATCGCCAGCTGCATGGGCTGCCTGCGCCAATGTGACAGAAGCGCAAGAAGTCCCGCCCGCCACATCAGACGACACGGCCTGACTTGAGGTGAACCCGGCCGTCGAGCTGATCAGCCAGCCGCATCGAGTGGGTGACCATCAGCAGCGCGGCGCCAGCCTCACGCACCAGCGAGAGCATCAGCGCCAGGACATCATCGCCGGTCTCCTCATCAAGATTTCCGGTCGGCTCATCGGCCAGGACAAGCTGCGGGCGCGCAGCCAGCGTCCGGCCGATGGCGACGCGCTGCTGTTGTCCGCCGGAGAGTTGCTCGGGGTAGCGTGTCAGCAGGCCGCTCAGGCCCAGACGCCTTGCGAGCTCAGCCTGCCAGGCCTTGTCGTGACGCTCGGCCAGTCGCGCCTGAAATGACAGATTGGATGCGACATCCAGCGATGGGATGAGGTTGAATTGCTGGAATACCAGGCCGACCACGCTGCGCCGCAGCGCGGCTCGCCCAGCGTCGTCCAGCTCCACCACATTCCGCCCGGCCAGCTCGATCCGGCCCGCATCTGCGCTGTCGAGGCCAGCCACCAGGTGCAGTACTGTACTCTTGCCACTGCCGGACTCGCCGGTCAGCGCAAGGCTGCTGCCGGCGTCGAGTTGCAAGTCGATACCGTGAAGGACTTTAAGCGGCCCTTCGGAGGTGGAAAAGGACTTCTCGACCTTTTGCAACGCCAGCAGCATGGATTCACCGGGACCTTTGCGAGATCGGCAAGGCCTCACAAGGTATGGCCCCAACGTCCCCACATAGCCACACCGGCTCGAATAGACACCATCGCTGCAGTGTCGCAGGGCATTCGCTCAGAACCCGGCCAAGCACACCTTGAGTTGATTTCGGGCGGCGGAATGCCTGATCGCATACCGACATCGGCCAGTTGTTTTCAAAAGTGCCCGCGCCTCAAAACGAGGCGGGACATGCAACACCCGAGACGTCAAAGACGCTATGGACCTGCCACGTACACGGGGTGGATTCCATACAGGCGATCGCCTTTGCGCTGGTGATCGCGCCGCTCTTGCCGATTGCGCCCGCGTCTGTTGCGCGCCGGCTCCGCCTTTCTGCGCCCCGTGCCCCTGCCCGGTGCGCCTTCTGCGACTGCTGGCTGTTTTTGACCCGGATGAAGCGCCCCCCAGCGCGTGACGCTCATGAACATGTCGGCAGAACGACCAGGACCGGTCGCCTGTCCGATCGGCTGCGGCGCAAACAGAGCCTGGCGTTATTCGGACTGCGCGGCCACGCATCACCTCAAGGGGCAACAGACAACAAGGTCAGCCTCAGGCACGGTATCTGAAATACCGAGTGACCTTTATCCAAGCATCGGCCAACCCGGATCGCGCTGAGCTGATCCCAAGAGGGATCACAGGGGCCCCGCGATGAGCGCGGGGATTTTCTCCCTCAGCTTGAAAAAGCCGGCCTTTGCGTGCGGCCAGACGCGCGCATCAAATCCTCGCTGCAACTGAACGAGACGGACGCCACTGGGCGCGAGGTCTGCCTGAAGCTTGTCCAGCAAGCGTGCGGACGATCCAGCGGGTGCATAGGCTGTGACGATCTCATCAACGCCAAGCCGCCTCGCCCATCCAGCAATGCCACCCGCATCGTGTGAGACACCGACAGTCGCGAAGTGAGCCTCGGTCCGCGCGAGGCCATCCTCCAACGCGCCACGACTGAAGCGCGCCGCAGGGCTGTCGGCGCCGACTGGGCTGACCAGCGCCGCGCAGCCGGCCACATCTGCGGTGAACGCCCAGCTTTCGGGATGCAGATCTTCCTCGTGAAGGAGCAATGCTACGCGTTTGGCGCTGAGACAGCCTCCGGCCGGAACCGGAGCTGGCGTTGGTGGCCCGAAGTCTTCCGACAGGGGCGCGGCGGCTTCGTCCAGGTCCCCGGAAGGATCGAAACGACCGAGCGTATTCTCGCGGATATTGGTCGCGCGTGCGAGGTAATGCTTGCCGCGCGTGTGCAGGCCTGCGACCCAGCGCCACGAGAGCGTGTTCGATGCCGGATCGGCATCGAGCAGGTGTTCGAAGAAAAACGCCGCGCCCAGCTGCCAGGGCAAGCGCAACGTGAAAATCCAGATCGAGGCGAACCACATGCGAGCATGGTTGTGGAGCCAGCCGACCTCAATCAGTTCTTTTGCCCAGGCGTCGAAGCATGCGATCCCCGTGCGCCCGTCCCTGGCGAGCCGCAAGCTTTCATTGCCACCCCACGTCTCCCGCAGAGCCCTCTGCTCGGCATCAAAACGGACAAGCACGCCTGGCCGTGTCTCGAGCCATCCTTTCCAGTAGCTGCGCCAGAACACTTCCTGGACGAACTTTTCAGCCGCTGCGAGGCTGTGATGTTTCAGGACGGCGGCGATCACTTCTTCCTCGGTGATCAATCGCCGCCGGATCCAGGGCGAAAGCGCTGAGACATTGGCGCGATCTGAAGGGCCGCGATCGATGTTCCGATCGCGGGCATAGTCCCGGCCTGCGTGGGGCAGGAAGGCCTCCAGCCGCGCCAGCCCCGCCGCCCGGGTTGGCGTCCAGTCGACACCGGCCAGCGGACATCCAGAGGTATCAGCGCCCATTGATTGTCCTCGCCTGCTGGTTTTCGTGCCTGCCTGGGTAACGTGGCTGTCCCAAACTTCTTTCGGTCCGATCGTCGCGCACGGCCGTACTAGCAGGTGAGACGGCAAACGCTTTCTTTGTTTGCCGCCAGCCGGCTGCGAATAACAGGGTTAGCTCCCAAAAAGCCGAGGGCGCATGGCATGCGCGCAAACACATGAAACAGATGGTCCTTTCTGGCTGGAACTTCATTTTCAACGCTGAGGTGAGCCCGCTGCGCCACATCAAAGACGTGTCTTTGGACACTATGTCCTGCAGGCGCTCGGGTTCATGTGGGCTGCAGCGTCCAGCGTAGCGCTTGGAAGCTATACACTTGGGTTTGCGAGCATCATCGGCCACACGGTTCTGATTGGCGCGGCAGCGATTACGGTCGCGACCTACACCGCGGCAACGGTAAAGCCCGATTTCTTCAAATCCAATTCAGGCCGTCGCCGTGATGGCGAGCATGAGTAAGCTTCCGACGTCCACACGGCGCGCTTCACGCAAGGCCGTTCCTCAAGTAACTCCTAGTCCGAAGATCTGGGCGCAGGTCACCGTCCACCGCATCAATTGCGGACAATCGTCGCTTGAGTAAGGTCGAGGAATGAAAGAAACGGCGCAACTTCGCTGGGCAGGAGCCATAGCTGCTGCGGGTGCCGTATGGCTGTTCGCCGGGGCTGTTGGTGTTTGGATCGGGATGGATATCGGTCGCGCCATTTTTGGCTAAGCTGAACCACGGGCGTTCGTCTCAAGACCCGTTGCGGTGGTCTCCAAGTGGGAACAACCCACGACCGCTTCGGGCCCCAGCTTCGCGCCCATCAGATGATGTTGCCAATGGCCGGGTCGCTCGGGAATTGCCGCTTCTGCCCTACTGATCAGGCTGGACCTCGCCCAAACAGCGTCGTTCGTAATCTGACGCGTGCCGGCTCGTACACCACTCATCGGGACACGACCCCAGGCGACCAGGCTTGCTGTCGCGGTTTATCTGACGACGGACCGGCAACGCGGCATACCGAAGCACGGTCAGCGGGAAGCAGCGCCGTTTGCAGGACATTCGCATCCTTGGGCTCTGCCGAAGGCGAATGAGCGCGCTCCTGCCTGGGACACGTCAGGGTCAGGCTGGCATAACCCTGATCTGACCCCGTGCGCGGGCGCACGCAAGAAGATGGCCCGGACCCTGTGAGGGGCCCGGGCCTTGGGTGTTAGCTTCTGGTCTGGACTTACTTGGGCAGGTTGCTGACCGACACCGAGTTGCCGATCGCCGCCGCCGTGGCGGTTACCGAGCCCG
>JBMOGP010000062.1:0-9207 GCA_049318285.1 Hyphomonadaceae bacterium | reverse complement strand
TCGAGATGCGCGTGCGGGTCAACGACCCCACCGCAGAGACGGTCGAAGTCGGCGTTACCATCAATGGCGAGCAACAGCCCAGCCAGACCATCCGCGTCGGCGAGCCGGAGATGTTGCCCTTCACCCTGCGCACGCGCGGCGAGAACCTCATCGTGCTGTCGGTCGATGGCATCCCGAACGAACTCACGCTTGCCAACAACCTCGCCTCTGCCCGCATCTCCGGCGTGCAGGACAGGCTGCGCGTGCTTCTGGTCACGGGCGAACCCCACGCCGGCGCCCGCGTCTGGCGCGACCTCCTGAAGTCTGACCCGGCCGTGGACCTCGTGCACTTCACCATCCTTCGTCCGCCAAACAAGTCCGATAACGTGCCGACCGAAGAGATCGCCCTCATCGCCTTCCCGAAGGCCCAGCTGTTCCGCGAGAAGATAAACGAGTTCGACCTCGTGATCTTCGACCACGAACTTCGCCCGGCGGTGCTCGAAGAGGCCTATCTCAATCGCGTCGCGCGCTATGTCGAACAGGGCGGCGCGCTACTCATCGCCTCAGGCCCGCCCTATCCAGGCGCCTACATGCTCTACAACACGCCCCTCGGCGGCGTGCTGCCCGGCCGCGCGACCGGGGAAATGGTCGATGGGCGTTTCATTCCCCAGCTGACGGCACTGGGTAAGCGCCACTCCGTCACCGCCACGCTTTCGACCGAAGGCTGGGGCCCATGGATGCGCTACATGAAGCTCGAACAGGGCAATTCCGAAGCCCTGATGCAGACGCCCAACGGCTCGCCTCTGCTGCTGCTCAATCGCGTCGGCAAGGGACGTGTGGCCAGCGTGATGTCGGACCAACTCTGGCTGTGGGCGCGCGGCTATGAAGGTGGCGGCCCCTACGCCGAACTCATCCGCCGCACAGCCCACTGGCTGATGAAAGAGCCTGAACTCGAAGAAGAACGACTTACGCTGGAAGCCAGCGCTTCAGCCGAAGTGAAGGCCCGCCTCCAGACGCTGTCGGACGCGCCTTCGCCGCTGAAGATGCTCGGCCCGGACGGGGCCGAAGTCGAAACGCCGTGGACGCTGGTCTCGCCCGGCATCTACCAGGCCGCAACGCCTGCCCCCGAACTCGGCCTCTATCGCGCCACCAGCGGGAAGCTGAACGCCGTCACCCTGCGCGGCCCCACACATCCGCGCGAGTATCTCGACCTGCGCGCCACGACGGAGAAGGTTCAACCGCTCGCCAACGCCACGCTCGGCGGCGTCTACCGCCTCGGCGCCGACGGCACGCCCAACATGCCCCGCCTGCAGCGTGTTGGCGAACGCGGACCTGCCGCAGCGGCCGACTGGTACGGCCTCCGCCGCCGCGAAGCCTACGCTGTCCGCGCGACCGAGAGCACGACACTCCTGCCGGGCGTCGTCGGCATGCTGCTGGCCTGCGCCTTCATGATGCTCGCATGGCGGCGCGAGGGGCGTTGACGTCGTTGTTTACCGCGGCACGCCCAGCATGCCCGCCAGCTTGCCCGCCCGCTCCGACAGGTCGCGGATCAGCACGCGCTTCTGGTCCACCGGGCCCGGTAACTGGAATCGTCCGTCTGCCGACTTGAAGCCGAAGCGATCATAGTAGTCGAGATCGCCCACCAGGATCACAGCGGCATAGCCTTGCTCGCGGCACACGCCGATCGCGCGCTCCATCAACTTGAACGCGACGCCATTGCCACGCCGGCGCTCGGCCACCGCGATCGGTCCGAGAAACGCCGCGCGGCCCGTCTCGCCCACAGTCACCGGCCAGACGCGCACGACGCCGGTCAGACCCTCGCTGTCGATTGCGACAAGGCTCGCGTCGGCAATCGTGGTGTTGCCCTCGCGCAGACGCTCGGCCGTCTTGGCGAAGCGGCCGGGACCGAAAACGTCGTCATACAGCGCCTCCACGGCAGCAGCATGCTCAGGCGCATCGCGCGAAATGGAATAGGCGGGGTTCGTTGCGGCAGGTGTAGACATGGGGCCAGGGCTCCGAGGACGAGAGTGACGAACCAACGACCGCAGCCTCTCTCTTTTGAGATCGGCCCAGGTCAGCTTGTCACCGCTGGTCGCCGTCTTCCCCCCAAACCCATTTAAGGAAGGGGGCCCTTCGCGCAGCCGGTTTTAGGCGGGTGCAAATAGGGTCACTTGCCCGCCTGCGCAAGAAAAATTGTGGGACGGGGTTTCTCACGGCCTGCGCCCTGTGCTGATTAACCGGAAAAATCAGGAGGAAACTTCCATGGGTGTACTCGAAGGCAAGGTCGTCTTGGTCACGGGCGGCGGCAACGGCATCGGCAAGGAGACTGCACTTCTCCTCGCACGCGAGGGCGCGAAGGTTGTGGTCAACGATCTCGGCGGCGGCCTCACCGGCGGCGACGAAGGCTCTGCCGGCCCCGCCGAACAGGTTGCCTGCGAAATCCGCGCCGCCGGCGGCGAGGCGGCCTCCAACTCCGACAGCGTCGCCGACTACCAGTCCGTCCAAAGGATGGTCGAGCAGGCGAAGGACACGTTCGGCGGGCTCCATGCCATCGTGAACCCGGCCGGCATCCTGCGCGACACCATGTTCCACAAGATGACCGAGGAGGACTGGGACAAGGTGATCGCGGTTCACCTGCGCGGCTCGTTCAATGTCACACGCGCCTCGATCGAGCTGTTTCGGGAACAGAAGGACGGCGCCTACGTCCTCTTCACCTCCACCTCCGGGCTGATCGGAAACATCGGCCAGGCCAACTACGCCGCCGCCAAGATGGGCATTGTCGGCCTTTCCCGCATCATCGCCATGGAGGGCGCCCGCAACAATGTCCGCTCGAACGTCATCGCCCCCTTCGCCTGGACGCGCATGATCGCCTCGATCCCGATCAAGGACGAAGCCAGCGCCCAGCGTGTCGGCCGCATGCGGGACGCCATGCGGGCCGACCAGGTCGCCCAGCTGGCCGTTGCCCTCTGCGCCGACAGCGCGAAACACGTCACCAGCCAGATTTTCGGCGTGCGCGGCAACGAGATCGTCCTGTTCGACCAGCCCCGCCCGATCCGCTCGATAGCGGACCTGACCGGGTGGAATCCCCAGAAAATCCTCGACACCTGCCTCCCGGCGATGGCCCCGGATTTCTTCAGGCTGGACGCTTCGGCCGACGTCTTCCCCTACGACCCGGTCTGACTGAAAAAAGTCCCGGCCGGGCGTACTTTTTTGGCAGCGCCTGCCGGGATTTATAGTTTAGAAAGCGTTCAGTCCGCAGATCGTATGCGGAGAGGTCGTCAGCTTGCTTCCGTACACGAAAACGCCTGGAAAATGTGAGGTCCGGCCCTGCCGGGCCGTTCGGGCCGGTGCGCTGGGACAACGGCCATCCCGGGGGATAGGCTGATGGGTGATAGCGGCGGGACCCTCTGGTCTATGAGCACGAAGAGCCGACAGCCCTGGTGGTCCTTCCTGCCGGACGACGAACTGCTGCAGATGCGGCTCAAGGACCTCAACCTGTCGATCGAGGGCACCTGGCTGCAGGCCTGCGTGAAGACCCTCAATGGCGAGCTGAAACGCCGCGGCCTCGTTCAGGCCCATGCCTGGATTTCCGACGAATGGTTCAGCCCGGACACCACGCCCGGCATCGCCGTTCCCTTCTATCTCGCCCATCCCCGCCTTGCCCGCCTCGAACGCAAGATGTTCAAGGACGTCGAAGGCGGCACCCAGCGCCAGGCCATGCAGATCCTGCGGCACGAGGCCGGCCACATCGTCCAGCATGCCTACGCCCTGCATCGCCGCCGCAAATGGCAGGACACGTTCGGCCGGTCGTCGACCGCCTATCCGGAAAGCTATCGCCCGAACCCGAACAGCCGGAACTTCGTGCAGCACCTTCCCCGCTGGTACGCCCAGAGCCATCCGGACGAAGACTTCGCCGAGACCTTCGCCCTCTGGCTCAGCCCGCGTGTCAACTGGCGCCAGCGCTACGCCGAATGGCCAGGCGCCCTCGCCAAGCTCGAATACGTCGACGCCCTGATGGGCGAAATCGCTGGCTCAAAGGCGGGCCTTACCCGCCGCCTCGAAGTCGACCCCGCCCATCGCCTCAACCGTACCCTGGCCGAGCACTACGAACAGAAGCTGGCCTGGTATGCCGTCGATACCGACACCCGCTACGACAGGGATCTGCAGCGGATATTCTCAGCCGACCCTCGGCATGCCCACAGGCCCACGGCCTCATCCTTCATCCGAAGCAATCGCACCCGCATCCGTGAAGCCGCCTGGCGTATTTCCGGCGCCTACCAGCTGGCGCTCGACAACACGATCGATCTGCTTGCGAGCCGCGCCCGCGCTCTGAAGCTCAGGTCGGCGGGACGCGAACACGAGCTCCGCAACGCCATGGTCCGCCTGCTCAACAACAAGGTCGTTCACCAGCTACACGCCTCGCGGAGGCAGTGGTTCGCGGTATGAATCCGCTCCGCATCCTCTGCCTCGCCCATCCCGACCTGATTCCTCCCGACAACATGGAGGAGCTGTCGGAGAAGGAAGCCTACGTCTGGAAGACGGAATACGATGTCATGAAGACGTTGCAGGGCAACGGACATGAAGTCCGCATGCTCGGCGTCCAGACCGAACTCTCGCCAATCCGCGATGCTGTCGAGAACTGGAAGCCGGACATCGTCTTCAACCTGCTCGAGGAATTCCACGGCGAGACGCTCTACGCCCAGAACGTCGTCAGCCTGCTCGAACTCCTGCGTGTTCCCTATACAGGCTGCAATCCCCGCGGCCTTATGCTGGCGCGCGGCAAGGACCTGTCGAAAAAGCTCCTGAAGTATCACCGCGTGCCGGTGCCCGCTTTCGCCGTCTTCCCGATCGGCGTGAAGGTTCATCGTCCCGGCCGTCTCAAGTTTCCGCTGATCGTGAAGAGCCTGTGGGAAGACGCCTCACTCGGCATCGCGCAGGCCTCGATCGTGGACACAGACGAGAAGCTGGCCGAACGCGTGGCCTTCATTCACAAGCGCCTCAACACACCCGCGATCGCCGAAGAGTTCATCGACGGTCGCGAAATCTATGTCGGCTGCCTCGGCAACGATCGCGTTCAGGTGCTGCCCGTATGGGAGCTGAGCTTCTCCAATCTCGCGGACGGGGCCCACGCCATCGCCACCGAGAAAGTGAAGCACGACCCGATCTACCAGGAGAAGCGCGGCATCCTGCAGGGGCCTGCGGAAAACCTGCCGCCGAACGTCGTTACCAGGATCCGCGCGCTGGCCAAGCGCATCTGCCACACGCTTGAACTCGACGGCTATTGCCGCATCGACTTCCGCCTGTCGAAAGACAACGTTCCCTACTTCATCGAGGCCAACCCGAACCCGGAGATCGCCTCAAGCCAGGAATACGCGCAGGCCGCGCTGCATGCCGGGGTCAGCTATGCAGACCTGCTCAACAAGATCGTGGCGTTCGGGCTGAAGCGTGCAGGCGTCGAGGTCTAGCCTCACCCACTCGGGTCGTCATCCACCGGCTCGGCCTTGCGGACCAGCACCTTGTCGACGCGGCGACCGTCCATGTCGACGACCTCGAACGTCAGCGTGCCCTGCTCGATCTTGTCGCCTTCCTTCGGCACCGCGCGCATCAGGTGCATCACCAGACCCGCAACAGTTGAATAGCCTTCATTGTCGTTGAGGCCCCTGACGGCCACCAGCTGCTCGAACTCATCGACCGGCGTCATGCCGTCGACCAGCCAGCTGCCATCGTCGCGCAGCACCGGCGGCGAAAGGGCATCCTCGTGATCCAGCGCATCGTCACCGGCGATCGACTCCAGCAGGTCGGTTGCCGTCACCAGACCAAGCACCGAACCGTATTCGTCGGACACGATCGCCATGCGGACAACATTGCCCTTCATGGCGTCCAGCAGACGCAGAACCGGCATGGTCTCCGGCACGAATAGCGGCGTGTGCATTACAGCAGTCAGATCGATCTTGCCGGTCTGGGCCAGGTGCAGGAACAGTTCCTTCGCCTGCACGATGCCGACAATCTCGTCCGCGTCGCCCTTGGCTACGGGAAAGCGCGCATGACCGCTCTCGCGGATTTCCTTGAGAAGTTCCGCCCGGTCCTGCTCCGGATCCAGCCACACCATTTCGGTGCGCGGCGTCATGATGGTCTTCACCGAGCGGTCGCCAAGGCGCATCACGCCCTGGATCATTTCCCGTTCTTCCTCTTCGATCACGCCGGCCTTCTCGCCTTCGACGATGAGCGAATGAAGCTCCTCCTCGGTGACGTCTTCCTGCCGCGTCCGGTTCAGGCCGAAGATCGTGAGGAAGCCTTCCGTGACCGCCCGAAGCAACCAGACCAGCGGCGAGGCCACCCTTGCGAGCAGCGCCATCGCCGGCGCCATCGCAGCGGCCATGGGCTCAGGCGCGGCAAGGGCGATGCGCTTGGGAATCAGCTCACCCAGGATCAGCGACAGGAAGGTCGTGAACGCGATGACGACGCCGAATGCGATCGCTGAAGCGTGAGGTTCGATAGAGGCATGCAGGCCTGCCACCCAGGGCGTCAGGTCGTCCGCCAGCGACGTAGCACCATAGGCGCCCGCGATTACCCCGATCGCCGTGATGCCGATCTGCACGGTGGATAGCAGCTTCGATGGATCATCGAGAAGCTTGAGCGCCACCTTCGCGCCGACATTCCCCTTGTCCGCCATCGCCTTCAGGCGGGGCCGACGGGAGGAAACGATCGCCATCTCGGACAGCGCGAAAACGCCGTTGAGCAGGATCAGAAAGAATAGGATCGTGAGTTCCATAGGCTCCGCGGCCAGGAAGGCCGTGTGCTTTCACGCGCCGTAGGGCGCACGAGAGCGTTCTTTTGCGATACTTGCTGCGAGCGTTCAACAGCCAGCAATGGCCTTGCCCGGAGCTATCCAACAAAAGAATACATGAATTCAGCTGTCTGACCTCAATCTGCGAATTTCGCCGCCCATGGGCCGTTTCCGTCAGGGGCGTTGAAACTAGGAATAAATTCCTTCATATAGGAACGACGTCCTATCTAGAGCCTGTCATGCAGCACACCGATATCTGGAAAGCGATCGACTCGCTGGCCAACCAGCATGGCCTGTCCACGTCCGGCCTCGCCCGGCGCGCAGGGCTGGACCCCACGGCTTTCAACAAGTCCAAGCGTGTGACGCCGGAGGGCTCGCCGCGCTGGCTATCGACGGAAAGCCTGTCGAAGGCGCTCCAGGCGGTGGGTGCTTCGCTTGAAGACTTCGCCGCGCTGGCGAAGGGCCGGCAGGGCCACACCGCCCCTTTGCTGGGCTTCGCCAGGGCCGGGAGCGAAGGCTATTTCGACGACGCTGGCTTTCCGACCGGGGACAATTGGGAAGAGGTCCGCTTCCCCGGACCCGAGACCGAGAATGTCTACGCGCTCGAAATCAGCGGCGACGCGATGGAGCCGGTCTATCGCCGAGGCGACCGCATCGTGGTCGCGCCCGGCGTCGCTGTCCGCCGCGGCGACCGCGTCGTTGTGCGCACAAGGAAAGGTGAGGTCCTCGCCAAGGTGCTCGGCCGCCAGACCGAACGCTTTATCGAGCTGATCTCACTCAACCCTGCCGCCGACCCGCGTGAGCTTCCCCGTAACGACCTCGCCTGGATGGCGCGCATCCTGTGGGCGAGCCAGTAGCCTCACGCGCCAGCCAAAGCCCGCATAGCCGCCGCTGTCTCGGCGTTAGCTGGAAAGAAGGCTTCCAGGCACAGTTCCGCAAGCGTCACATCCGCAGGCGTTCCGAAGATCGTTGTCGTCGTTATGAATGACAGCAGCTGCGATCCGACCTTGAGTTCGAAGTTCAATGCGATCGCATCGGCCTCGTTGCGCTCGCGCCGCGGCGCAGGAGGAGCGGCATAGGCGGCCAGCTCCTTCTCCAGAGCGATCAGCTTCGGATCGCACGTCGCTTCGATCTGCTGGCCCAGCCGCCAGAGCACGTGCGCCTTCCACTGGCCAAGGTTCACGATACTCTTCGCCAGCCCCCCCGGATGCAGCGACAGGCGCAGCACATTGGGCTGCCCCTCCAGCAGCGACCTGTCCTCCACCAGCGACAGAAGCGGCGCCACCGAAGCGTTCGCCATGAGCAGATTCCACCAGCGATCCACCACCAGCGCCGGATTGGGCTCATGCCCTTTGAGCACAAGCTCAACCGCAGTACGCGCCGCGGCCATCGACGGATCCGACAACTTTCGTTCCGCGAATGCCGGCGCAAAACCCGCCGACAGGAGCACCACATTGCGCTCGCGCAGCGGCAGCTCGAGATGCTCGCAAAGTGTCTCCACCATGTCGCGCGAGGGCGACGACCGGCCGCTTTCCACGAAGCTCAGATGCCTCTGCGAAACGCCCGCTTCAAGCGCCAGGTCGAGCTGGCTCATGCGCCGCCGCGCGCGCCAGTCGCGGATGAGATCGCCCACGCGATTTGGCTGGGAGGAGGGGCGAGTGGAGACTGCCTCATGGGTCATGCCCAAGAGAATAACCGGCGGAGCGGCTAACTTCCATTACCTCCGGCGTAATCGCCGGTACTACCGGTCTCGCTCAACTTCGCCGCAGCAGAACAGGCAGGGCAGGAGCGCGCCATGCCCGTCCCTGCAACTCCCAAGCAGAGCCCTGATCCTTGCGACCATCCACTCAACCTGCTCCCCGGGGTCTCAGGCCGCGGGAGTTTTCTGTCGCGCGTGTCGGTTGACCGCAAACCCGGCTGTCCTCGATACACAACGCCAACAGGAGCCCAACATGAAACGCACGCAAACCGCAGCCGCCATCGCGACCCTGCTGCTCACGACCGCCAGCTGTTCGCCGGGCGAACCCGACCTCGCAGCAGGCACACCTGAAGCTGCTCCGGTCGAGACTGCCGCGGCGTCCGTGCCAGCCGCTCCCGACGTCTCGAAGCTTCCCGCCGGCGCCTACAAGCTCGATCCCTCACACGCGACACTCGTCTTCAAGGTCAACCATCTCGGCTTCTCGAACTACACAGCCCAGTTCCGCAAATTCACCGCCGAGATGACGCTCGATCCGGCCCGACCCGAAACCGCGACGCTCGTCGCAACTGTCGATCTAGAATCCCTCGACATCCCAGCGCCGCCCGCCGGCTTCGTCGACGAACTCCTGAGCGATACCTGGCTCGGAGCATCGATCACGCCGCAGATGAAATTCGAATCCACCAGCGTCACGCGCACCGGTCCCGCCACCGCCGACATCGTCGGCAACCTCAAGCTGAAAGGC
>JBMOGP010000061.1:0-9255 GCA_049318285.1 Hyphomonadaceae bacterium | reverse complement strand
AGTTCACGACGCGCGATATCGGCACGCTGCAGCAGCGGCTGGCGAAGGCGGGCGTCGATGGAGCGGTGGCGACAGCGGCGATCAACTAGGATTGCCCCTGGTCGCAGGGCAGGTGCCCGCACGAGGTCGCTCCCGATCTGGTTCGCTGCGCGCAGCTTGTCTTGCAGTCAGCGCCGACAGTGTGGTCGGCGCCGATAAATCCTTCGGGCCGCGGCCATGTCGCCGCAAGAATGGGTCGGCTGCTGCCTCACGTGCGGACGCAGCAGCCTGATAGGATTGATTTTTGGCCAAAAACACCCGCGCCGCGTGCAGCGCAGGCACGACGTCTCCAGTTTATCGATACATGGGCAGACTGACGCACGGGCCAGTAGATAAGGGTTCGCAGGACTGTCACAATCGGCCCGTACAGGACTTGTAATCAAGCGGCTGTTGGGCAGTTCATGGCTATCCAGTTCGTCTCCAGAAAGGCCGGCATGGCAGCGGAGAACGAACGGATTCCTGAAATAGGACCGGACACCGCCTGGAGAGGGCGATGAGCCGGATGGAGCCCATCGTTCCACAACTTCGCGTCGAAACGCCCCGGCCGGGCGCCGCCCGGCCAGCCATGCCGCCGACCAAGGTCGCGGCGCGGTCGGTGTCGGTGTTTTACGGCGAAAAGCAGGCACTGTTCGACGTCTCACTGGACATGCCGGAGAAGTCGGTGACGGCGCTGATCGGGCCGTCGGGCTGCGGCAAGTCGACTTTCCTGCGCTCGATCAACCGGATGAACGACACCATCCCGAACTGCCGGGTAACGGGCGAGATTCTGATCGATGGTCAGGACGTAAACGCCCGCTCGGTGGACCCCGTGCTTCTGCGGGCGCAGGTGGGCATGGTGTTCCAGAAGCCGAACCCGTTCCCGAAATCGATTTTCGAGAATGTGGCCTATGGCGTGCGCCTGCATGGTCTCGCGCGGTCGCGGACAGAGATGCAGCAGATTGTCGAGGCCTCGCTGCGCAAGGCCGGGCTATGGGACGAGGTGAAGGATCGCCTCAACGCGCCAGGCATGAGCCTGTCGGGCGGCCAGCAGCAGCGCCTCGTGATCGCGCGTGCGATCGCCGTGAGCCCCGAAATCATTCTGATGGACGAGCCCTGTTCGGCGCTGGACCCCATCGCAACGGCGAAGGTGGAAGAGCTGATCGACGAGCTGAAGGCAAACTACTGCATCGTCATCGTGACGCATTCGATGGCGCAGGCAGCCAGGGTGTCGCAGCAGACAGCCTTCTTCCATCTCGGAAAACTGGTGGAAACCGGACCGACAGAGACCGTGTTTACCAATCCGCGCGAGCCGCGGACCCAAGACTACATCACCGGACGCTTCGGATAGGCTCAGCCCTCCTGTAAGGTGACGGTGAAAGGACCATGCACATGACCGAGCATACAGTCAGGTCGTTCTCGCAGGATCTGGAGGAGCTCTCCGGAGACCTCGCCCGCATGGGCGGGCTTGCCGAGGACATGCTGTCGGACGCGATCCAGTCGATCGCCTCGCGCGACCTTATGCTGGCAGAGACGGTGGTGTCGCGCGATCCGCAGATCGACAACCTGCAGATCGAGGTCGAGAAGAAGATCCTTCGACTCCTTGCGCTTCGCCAGCCGCTGGCGCGCGATTTGCGCCAGGTGATCTCTGCGCTCAAGATCGCAACCGAACTTGAGCGCATCGGTGATCTTGCCAAGAGCATCGCAAAGCGCGTCAAGCTGGTCGACAAGATCGGGGCAGAGGGCGCCCTGAAGGGCGTCGCGCGTATGGGCCGGCTTGTCACGGCGCAGCTGAAGCGCGTGCTGGACGCATACACCGCGCTGGAGACGGATGCGGCCAACAAGGTGTGGGCGCGTGACGAAGAAGTGGACGAGCACTACCAGTCGCTGTTCCGCGAAGTCGTCACCTACATGATCGAAGATCCGCGGACCATTTCGGCCTGCGCGCATCTCCTCTTTGTCGCCAAGAATCTGGAACGGATCGGCGACCACTGCACCAACATCGCCGAGGAAATCCATTTCCTGGTCACCGGCGAACAACTTCCCACCGAAAGGCCGAAGGTCGATGCACTCAACAGCCACTGAGATCGAACGCCCCACGATGCGTCCGGCCGCCGCCACACGCCCATTTGCCCTGATCGTCGAGGACGAGGCGGCGCTGGTCGAGCTGATCCGCTACAACCTTGTCAAGGAAGGCTATGAGGTCGCGATCGCAACCGACGGCGAGGATGCATTGCTGCAGATTGCCGAACGCCAGCCCGACATTGTTCTGCTCGACTGGATGCTGCCCAAGCTGGCGGGGATCGAGGTGGCGCGGCGGCTGCGGTCAGCGCAGGCCACGCGCAACCTGCCGATCATCATGCTGACGGCCCGAACCGAAGAAAGCGACCGCATCCGGGGGCTCGACATTGGCGCCGACGACTACATGACCAAGCCGTTCTCGATGTCGGAGCTGACCGCGCGCATCCGCGCGGTGATGCGGCGCATCCGGCCGGCCCTGGCCGACGACATCGTGGTGGTCGGCGATATCTCGATGGACCGCGCTGCGCACAAGATTACGCGGGCCGGCACCGAGGTGCATCTCGGGCCGACGGAGTTCCGCCTGCTCGACTATTTCATCCAGCATCCGGGCCGCGTGTTCAGCCGTGAGCAGCTGCTGGATGCGGTGTGGGGATCGGACGTTTATGTCGAGACGCGCACGGTCGACGTCCATATCGGCCGCTTGCGCAAGGCGCTCAGCAAGGGCGGTGGCGATGATCCGATCCGTACCGTACGCTCGGCTGGGTATGCACTGAACGTCTAGTCGAACTCGAGCGCAAACATTGCGATCGAGTCGTGCATGAAGCGCTGGGCGGCGTAGAAGCCCTTCGCGCCGTCATTGTCGATCTCGGTGGCGACCCAGGCGTAGGTGCAACCCTGCGTTTTGCCCCATGCGATGAGAGCGTCCATCAGCCCGGCGGCGATGCCGCGCCTCTGGTGAGCGGGCGTGGTGCCCAGATTGTCGATGTAGAGATCCGGCGCGCGATCAGGCTGCAGGTGGACGTTGCCGCGGATGTGGCCCGCGACCGCACCGTTCTCGACGGCGACGAACAGGGCGTGGCGCGGGTCAGCGACATAGGCGGCGAGGTAGCGGCGGTCGATGGCGTGGTCGAACACGTCTGGGCCGACATTGTCGAGCAGGGAAGTGTTCGCGGCGGTGATGTGGTGGATTGAAGCGGTCATGTCGCCTTCCTGTACTGCCAGCAGGGTATGCGGCAACCCGCTCGCTGCCATTCCGACTACGTAAAGTGAGCCATGGACCCCAAGGCAGCCGGCGCCGGTGCTTGCCGCTCGCAGGTTCCCGCCCTCTCTGCTTGGGGCTTGGGCGGTAATGATACGCGGGGATTCGGGATGACAGCAGGGTTCTTTGCCGCTTAAAGCCTCGGCAGTCCTGTCGGAGCTTGCCCCATGATTCCCCGCTATGCACGTCCCGAAATGGTTGCGATCTGGGAGCCGGAGCAGCGCTATGCGATCTGGCTGGAGATCGAGACGCTGGCAGCCGAGGCGATGGCCGAACTGGGGATGATCCCGGCGGAGGTTCCAAGGGCGGTGCGGGCGCGGGGCGGTTTCAGCGTGGCCCGAATCGACGAGATCGAGCGCGAGGTGAAGCACGATGTGATCGCGTTCCTTACGTCTGTCGCGGAGCATGTGGGCGATGAAGCGCGGTTCCTTCATCTCGGGATGACGTCATCGGACGTGCTGGACACCTGCCTTGCGGTGCAATTGCAGCGGGCGAGCGACATTCTGCTGAAGGACATTGACCGTGTCCTGGCGGCGCTGAAGAAGCGGGCGCTTGCGCACAAGCTGACGCCGACGATCGGGCGTAGCCATGGCATCCATGCCGAGCCGACGACGTTCGGGGTGAAGCTGGCGGGGTTCCACGCGGAGTTTGCGCGCGGGAAGAAGCGGCTCGAGGCAGCGCGCGAGGAGATTTCGACGTGCGCGATTTCTGGCGCGGTGGGGACGTTCGCGAACATCGATCCACGCATCGAGGAGATGGTGGCGGCCAAGCTGGGTCTCGCTGTCGAGCCTGTATCGACGCAGGTGATCCCGCGCGATCGTCATGCTGCTTTCTTTGCGGCGCTTGGGGTGATCGCATCGAGCATCGAGCGACTGGCGACAGAGATCCGGCATCTGCAGCGGACGGAAGTGCTGGAGGCGGAGGAATTCTTCTCGGAGGGGCAGAAGGGCTCCTCGGCGATGCCGCACAAGCGGAACCCGGTGCTGACAGAGAATCTCACAGGGTTGGCGCGGCTGGTGCGGTCTGCTGTTGTGCCGGCGATGGAGAATGTCGCGCTGTGGCATGAGCGGGATATCTCGCACTCATCCGTCGAGCGTGGCATCGGGCCGGATGCGACGATCCATCTGGATTTCGCGCTGAACCGGCTGGCGGGTGTGATCGAGAACCTGCTGGTCTATCCGGACAACATGCTGGCGAACCTCAACCGGCTCGGCGGGTTGCACAATTCCCAGCGCGTTCTGCTGGCGCTTGTCGAGGCGGGGGCAAGCCGCGAGGACGCCTATCGCATGGTCCAGCGCAACGCGATGAAGGTGTGGCGCGATGCGAACCGCAAGGAGGGCGACTTCCTGGCGAACCTCGAAGGCGATGCGGATGTCGCCAACCTGCTGAGCAGGGCGCAGCTCGGGGCTATGTTCGACCTTGAGTACCACTTCAAGGGTGTGGACGTGATCTTCGATCGGGTTTTTGGCGCGGCCTGAAGACAAAAGGGCCGGAGCGCCTCACCGTCGCTCCGGCCCAGGGCCATGATGGCGGAGCGGCACAGCGCGAGGGGAGCGCTGCTGCTCCAACCGGATCGCGGCGCCCCGATGGGCACGAGGCGCGCACCGCCGGGGAGGCGGGGATCCGGCGGGTCAGACTGTCGGGGGCAAGTCTGCAGCTACGAGAATGGCGCCAACGGTTTTCCAGGCCCTGAGCCGCGGCGGGGGAGTTTCACGCTCGCCATTGACCAAGAAAAACTGTGAGGCGTTTCACGACGGGACGTGCGCATACGAAAACTCCGCCGCGCCGGGGGTTCGGGCGCAGCGGAGGTGATCGCTTTGGTAAACCGGTGGCCGGGGCCGCCGGTTATCTTTTCTCGGACTTGACCTGTTCGATGGCGGTTTCCATCAACTCGGTCATCTGGCGCTGGAGCTGGTGGTCGGTGATCGCGACGCCGGCAGCGTCCAGATCGCCCTTCACCTTCCGGAAAACGTCTTCATCGCCCGGGGCCTCGAAGTCGGATTTCACGACATCTGTGGCGTAAGTCGCGGCCGCTTCGCCGGATTTGCCCAGCTTTTCAGCCGCCCACAGGCCCAAAAGCTTGTTTCGGCGGGCATTTGCCTTGAACCGCAGTTCCTGATCGAGGGCGAACTTGCCTTCTTCCGCCCGCTCGCGCTTGTCAAAACCGCTCAAAAGTCGTCTCCCTGTGATCGCTTGCTTCTCGTCTTTCACACAGCGATATAGGCCCTGGGAAGGGCCAAAAACACCCCCGCGACGATGCCAGACGCGACGTCCATCCCGGGATGGGCTAGGAAAGCTTTTCCTGTACGAGTCGCGAGGGCTGGCATGCCTTCCGGCCCTGGAGACGCGACATGGCCAAGCGCCGCAAGATTTATGAGGGCAAGGCGAAGATCCTGTACGAGGGGCCTGAGCCGGGCACCTTGATCCAGTACTTCAAGGACGACGCCACCGCATTCAACAACGAAAAGCGCGCCGTACTGGATGGCAAGGGCGTGCTCAACAACCGCATCAGCGAATTCGTGATGATGCAGCTGAACGGCATCGGCATCCCGACGCACTTCCTGAAACGAATCAACATGCGCGAGCAGCTGATCCGTGAGGTCGAGATCATTCCCCTGGAAGTGATCTGCCGAAATGTGGCGGCCGGCTCGCTGTCCAAGAAGCTGGGCATCGAGGAAGGCACGCCGCTGCCGCGTTCGATCATCGAGTTCTGCTACAAGAAGGACGAGCTCGGCGACCCGCTCGTCACCGAGGAGCACATCACTGCGTTCAACTGGGCGAGCCACCAGGAGCTCGACGACATCATCGCGATGACGCTGCGCATCAATGATTTCCTGACCGGGCTGTTTGCGGGTGCGCGGATCAAGCTGGTCGACTTCAAGGTTGAGTACGGACGGCTCTACGAGGGCGAGATGGTTCGCACCGTGCTGGCCGACGAGATCAGCCCGGATTCCTGCCGCCTGTGGGACATGGACACGGGTGAGAAAATGGACAAGGACCGCTTCCGCCGAGACCTCGGCGGCGTCACCGAGGCCTATGCCGAGGTTGCACGGCGGCTTGGAATCATCAAGGAAGCGGGCGGGGCCGAGATCCTGTCCTTCAATGGCAAGTAACCCGCTTGGCGGGTTGGCAGCGGAAAGTAGCGGAGCCGATATGCGCGCGAAGGTTCATGTTTCGCTGAAGGCTGGCGTGCTCGATCCGCAGGGCAAGGCGGTAGGCGATGCTCTGGGCCGCCTCGGCTTTGCCGAGGTCGAGGCGGTGCGTTGCGGCAAGACGATTGAGCTTGAACTGGCTGATGGCCTGTCGAAGGCCGACGCCGAAAAGCGTGTCAGGGAAATGTGCGAGAAGCTGCTCGCGAACACGGTTGTCGAGCGGTATTCAATCGAGATCGCGTAAGAGGCGCCTACTTTGATTCCTCAGCCGTCTTGGCGAGAACGTCGCCGACGGCGCCGACGTCCTTGCCGAGGCCGGCGATGGTGTTGCAGGCGGACGCCAGCAGCGGCGCGGCCAGTATCACGGCGATGAGCAGTTTACGCATTAGGTTTACCCCTGACTGAAGTCCCGCTCCGTAAAGATGGCCTTTTGTGCCGCTTTCCGCAAGTTGGCGACGGGCGGGCTAGTTCCGATCCGGACAACCATCGAGGACAAGGCCGTCTGCATCGGGCCGGCAGGATGCAGGCGGGGCGATGCTTGCGCCAGGCGCAGGTGTCGAGGCGTTCTGGACGCCTGTGGCTGTGCCCGTCACGACGCCGCCGATTGTCTGAAGGTCGCGGCCTATCCCTTCGACAGTGTTGCATCCGGCCAGCGCCAGAAGGGTGCCCACTGCCAGTAGCCTGTTCATCGCGTCCTCCGTGATCGCATTGACCGATCCAGACACTGGACCCAAAATCTGTCCAAAATCAGGTAGCAGCCTCCCGAGCACAGTCATGACGCCAGCACACTGGACGCCGATCGTCCTGCTGATCGGATCCAACCTGTTCATGACGGTGGCGTGGTATGGACACCTGAAATTCAAGGGGTCGCCGCTGCTGCTGGTGATCCTCGCGAGCTGGGCGATCGCGTTTGTGGAGTATTGCCTGGCCGTTCCGGCAAACCGGATCGGCCATACGGTCTATTCAGCGGCAGAGCTGAAGACGATGCAGGAGGTCATCACGCTGGTCATGTTCGCGGGCTTTTCCGGATGGGTCCTGGGCGAGCCGTTGACGTGGAAACATGCGATCGGGTTCACGCTGATCGCTGTCGGAGCCGGGGTGATTTTCTACAAGTAAGGCGGGCGCCCTGCCGCTCTCGCGACTCGTGGCGAAAGCTGCTAGACGGCCCGCGAAACAGGCTCCTCAAAGGGCAGGTCATGAAATCCGCTGTCATCATCTTTCCCGGCTCCAACTGCGATCGCGACGCGCAGACCGCGTTGCGCCAGGTGACGGGGCAGGAGCCGGCGATGGTCTGGCACAAGGATGGGGCGCTGCCTCAGGGCCTGGATCTGATCGTGCTTCCGGGCGGATTTTCGTATGGCGACTATCTCCGCTCGGGCGCCATGGCGGCGGCCTCGCCGATCGGCGAGGCGATCCGCGCACATGCCGAGCGCGGCGGGTATGTGCTGGCCATCTGCAACGGCTTCCAGGTGGCGACCGAGATGGGGCTGCTGCCCGGCGCGCTGCTGCGCAATGCGTCGCTGAACTTCGTTTGCCGTCCACAGCCGCTGGCGATCGCAAGCAACGCCTCGGCGTTTACGGCTGGCTACAAGGATCAGCGTGAAGTTTCTCTCCCCGTTGCACACCATGACGGGAACTATTTCGCGGACGATGCAACGCTCGACAGGCTCGAAGGCGAGGGGCAGGTAGCGTTCCGCTATGTCGGCAACCCCAATGGCTCTGCGCGCGACATTGCAGGCATCCTGTCTGAGAATGGCCGCGTGCTTGGCATGATGCCTCATCCGGAACGCGCAATGGCTGGGCAGGAGGGCGGCAATGACGGGGTCAAGCTGTTCGAAAGCCTCGTGGCGGCGGCTTAGGGCCGGCGCCAAACCCTTGCGGTTACGCCATGAAGTCTGATCCGTGACGGCGTGTGATGCTGGCGTCTGATGCTGAAGTCGGGGCGCGACGATGCGGAGGCCAGCAGCTCCATGAAGTTCGTTGAGACTGCTGGTTTTTCGACGCATGTGGAGACGTGGGGCCCGACCTCGGGTGCGCCTCTGCTGCTGATTCATGGCGCATTCTCGCATATCGGCACGTGGGAGCCGACGATCGTTCCGATGCTGAAGAATGAATTCCTGCTTGCCGCCTATGACCGGCCGGGCATGGGTTTCACGAAGGAACGGCCTGCGGGGTCAGATACGCTGACAAAGCAGGCGGCGGTTGCTGCCGGTGTGATCGAACAGCTTGGCCTGAAGACGCCCGTGGTGGTGGCCCATTCGTGGGGCGGCGCGGTGGCGCTGCGCCTGGCGCTTGATCGGCCGGACTTGATCGGCGGGCTCGTGCTGATCGCGCCAGTTGCCCATGAATGGCCGGGTGGGGTGGACTGGCATTTCCACTGGTCCTCGAACCCGCTGGTGGGCGGACTGTTCAACACTGTGCTGGCGCAGCCGTTTGCGGGCGCGGCGGTCAAGAAAGGCATGTCTAACGCGTTCCGGCCAAGCATCCCACCGGATGGTTGGCTGGTAGGCTCACGCGTCGCATTGGCAGCGGAGCCCGGACCGCTGCGCGCGAACGCGGAAGACATGGTGGCGGCCAAGCGCGAGATCACAGCGCAGCAGGCTCGCTATCCCGGGATAAAGATGCCCGTAGCGATCCTGGCGGGAGACGGCGACGGCGTGGTAAGCTCGGCCATCCATTCGCTGCGGCTTGCCCAGGCCCTGCCCAATGCGCGGATCGAGGTTCTGCGCGGCGTGGGTCACCTGCCGCACGAGGCGTCGCCGGAGAGTTTCCGCAAGCTTCTCGACTGGGTGAGATCGCAGCGATAGC
>JBMOGP010000060.1:0-9293 GCA_049318285.1 Hyphomonadaceae bacterium | reverse complement strand
TCGATCGACACGGCGCGCATGCCGGGCGTCAGCATCACGGACATGAAGCCCGCCGCGCCCGGGTGCTGCAGCTTGGTCTTGGTGACAGGCTCGCCCGCAACGATGTCGAAGCGCGCCACGGCTCCGACCATCTTCTCGAGCGCTTCTGCCTCTTTTTCCTGATCAATGAAGCTGTCCATCTGAGCATCGGCTGGCCAGCCCTGCCACTTCAGGTCGTCAAGCGACACAAACCTGCCGGCAGGAATGGTCTTGCTGGCGACAAGGATCTGCTTGAGGGGGATTTCGACAGCTACGGGCGTGGGCGCCGCCAGGATGCCTGCGGCTGCGACGGCCGGCGCGGGCGCCTGCATTGAGCGAACGAGAAACACGGCGCCAATGGCCGCGCCTGCTGCAATTACCAGAATTATCAGTCGCACGGGCGACATGAAGACCCTCCGCAAGTCCCCAACAGGCCTGAACGGCGCCTATCCGACGACCGACACTTCCATGGGGGCTCTAAGGTAGGATTAACGCGTCGGCCGCGCTGTCATTAACGAAACGGCGGCGGTATCGACCATTCGCTGGTTTTGCTTGCGTCTGCTGTTTTCCCGGTCGTGACCAGCGCCCAAATCACACCGACAGGGTCGCAAGCCCGGCCGCCAGCACGGGCGAAGCCGGCGCGGCAAGCAAGGCGCCAGCCGCGATCGCCACCGCATAAGGCGCTCCCTCTTCCGGCGACAGAAGGCGCGCAAGCCACGCCTTCGTCGTCTGGATCTTCATCCGGCGCAGCATGATCAGCAGTCCAGCGAGCAGGCCGCCAGCAATCGCCATGCCCATTACGAAAGGGGCGCTGCCCGCGAGTCCGGTCCACAACGAGGCGGCCGCAATCACCTTGGCGTCCCCGCCGCCGAACACGTTGAGATAGAAAAGCACCGCGCAGCTGATCAGTACGGCCGCGCCGAACAACAGATGCCAGCCGATTTCATCGAGGCTCAGCCCGGCGGTCAGCGCCGCCGGAATGAAGGTCACGGCCAGCACGATCGACACCCAGTTCGGGATCGTCATCGTCGAGACGTCGTGCCAGGCGGCGTAGACCAGCAGCAGTGGGAAGGCCAGGCAGAGCAAGGACGTGATCATCGAGCAGACACCACCCATCAGTCTTCTTATTCAAGCAACCTGACAGATTTCGCTGAAGAAATTCTTGACCAAACTAATCATTAGCAAGAATAACGAAGTATTCGAGAATAAAAGAAGCCGCGAACCAAGGGTCCGCGGCTTCCATTTCCAGACCAGCGATGTCGCTGGCCCGCGATTACATCTCGGCAGCGACTGCTTCGAACGTTTCGTTGGCCTGCGTGCCCAGCTGGGTGACGCCGCCGATGACGGCAACGGCGATGAGGGCGGCAATCAGGCCGTACTCGATCGCGGTCGCGCCGGATTTGTTCTTCAGGAACTTGATCACGTTTTTCATAATGCTTCTCCGCTATGCATGGCTTCTGTATTCCCACAGCGACTTACCATCACCCGCAGCAGGTATGAGCGGTTCTACATGAACTACATTGATATCCCGTAAAACACACAAGCAATTTGCATGTATTCGTATTCACTTCTGCTTAACTAAGATTGTTGACACATCGTTCAATACTTTGAACGCTTCGCTAACCAGCACCCTCCCCAGACCCTCCATGTTTCAAGGGAATCGCGCGCGCGGGTCGTGTGCGCACGCAGCGTGCGTCCCGCTGCGAGGCTTAGCTATTGATTCAGGACTGGCGCCTATCGATGGGCCGTCCGCCTTGGGGAGTCCTGCCATGACCACGAGATTCCTCGCCGCGCTCGCGCTCGCGCTCGCGATTGCGCCGGCAGCATTGGCAGATCCATTCGCGGTGAAGGTTGACCAGACGGTCACACTCAAGATTGCAGGCGCGGCCAATTCCGTCATCATCGGCAACGCCGCTGTCGCCGACGTCGCCGTGCACGATGCGCGTACGCTGCTCATCACCGGCAAGGCCTTCGGTTCGACCAACCTCACCGTCCTCGATCGCGGCGGCAACACGATTTACATGAACGACATCGTCGTGGGCGGCGAAAATGCCAACGGCCTCACCATCATGCGCGGCCAGGGCGCCTACTCCTACTCCTGCGTCGACAAGTGCCGCGCCACTCCGATGGTCGGCGACGCCTTCGAACACTTCAACAGCGTGATGTCCACGGTCAACGGCAAGGCTGCCGCGGCGAAGGGCGAGTAGAACTCAAAGTCGCTACGTCAGTCTCGTACAAGCCGCATTCTCGGGCAAGACGAAGGCACAACCCGCGAGCCTCGCTTGGCTCCCCCACGAAACATGCCAGTCCAGACAACTCCCGAACCGCGACTGACGGGTAGCGTTCAGCGTACCGGAGATGCAGCCTAGCGCCCTCCAGGGTCGCCAGCAGCCAGCGTACCGCGAGCGCCTGTCGTCGCCTTTAGCGTGAACATCAAGGCGAGACCGACCGCCAGCAACGCCAGGACGGGCGAGAATCCAATCCGCTGATCATTGAACGCCCTGGTCGCCCAGCTCGTGAGGAATGGGCCGAGCCAGACCGTAGCCGTGCTCGAGATCGCAAATAGCCCGTAGAACTCCGCCACCCGATCTTTCGGTGCCAGCACCACGATCATATACCGGCTCGTCGAGATGTTCGCCGCCGCCAGCATCGCCACGACAGCAATCATCGCGAGATAGACCACGTCCGCCAGCGTGTCGAACACACCGGCGCCATGTACGATCTGCGAGGCTGGCATCAGGCCATACAGGATCGACTGCTGCGTCGTACCCAATGCGATCGCCATCGTGATGACCAGCAGTGCGAGCTGGATCATGATCGATCTGCGCGGTCCGTATGCCCTGTCCATGGCGCCCGCGAGCCACAGCCCGCCAATCGCTGCGAACACTGAGGCCCAGATGCCGTAGAGCACGTTCTCGACAAAGCCCCAGCCGAGCACGCCCGACGACAGCACGCCGCCCAGCGCCAGCAGTGCGATGATCCCGTCCTTGAAGATCAGGCAGGCCAGCAGGTATTTCATTGCCTCGGGGAACTGCTGGAACAGACCCTTGAAATAGCCAATCACGCCCGTGGCGGCGGCCAGCGGATTGAGCTTGCCGTCCTTCGAGAAAATCTGCCGGGCAGCCTCCGTCCACGTCCCCCCCGGCGAGGCGCCGTCCGGCACGTAGATGAAGAAAGGTATGACGAACACCAGCAGCCACAGCGCCACGAACGGCCCCGCCCCGCGCTGCAGGACATAGCCCGACTCCGCGCTGCCAAGCGCAGGCAAGGCAAGGCCGACCACCGCCAACCCGCCCAGCGCGATTGCCGACGACAACTGCCCCAGCCCGATCCCTGCGCCGGAAATCTGAGACAGTGCTTCAGGCCGCCCCGACCCGCGCAGCATCGCATTGTGCATCATTTCCGAATACGAGTAGCCGACGAAACCAAGCACCAGGAACATCATCGTGCCGTACAGGCCTAGCCCACGCGTCGGCGGCTGAAACACGCCCGCCGCGTCCACGCTTCCGGGCGTCGAGAACCAAAGTGAAAGGCCGCTGACCACCAGCATACCGATGAACAGCGCCATCACGGGCTTGCGCCGCCCTCCCTTGTCCATCATCGCGCCGAGCAACGGCGCCGTCAGCGCGCCGATCACCCCGGCCCACCCCGTCGCATCCGCCACGGTCGCCTGCCCGATGACCGGGTCGCCGACGATGTATTGCGCAAAATACGGAGGGAACACGTATGTCACGATCAGCATGAAGTACGGATTGCGTGCAAACTCGAACACTGCCCAAGACAGGCCAGCCGGCTGCATCACGCCGCCGACGCGGCTGTTGGCAGTGCCAGCGCCCAAAACATCCGCCTGTGGGGCGTCCGTCATGTTTTGTCCTCAACCGGCGAAAGCCGGGGGCATCGTTGCATACTGATTGACTCTGAAGCTCGTGTCGATTCCACAATCGACGTGCCCCAGATTCGGGCTTCGGGGAAACACCCGAGTTTTGATTCCGCAGGGACACGCCCCGCGCCCAATCGTAGCGGGCGTCAGACGCCAGCCGCTACCGGAATGGCGGCTCATAGAACGACCGCAGCTTGCGCGAGTGCAGCGCGCTGCCCCCTTCCCGCGCCAGGCTTTCCAGCGTCTCGATGCCGATCCGGATGTGCTCGCCGATCGCCCGCTCGTAGAAGCGGTTGGCCGCCCCCGCCAGCTTGATCTCGCCATGTAGCGGCTTGTCCGACACGCACAGCAGCACGCCGTAGGGCACGCGCATGCGATAGCCATTGGCGGCAATCGTCGCGCTTTCCATGTCGATGGCGATGGCGCGGGACTTGTTGAACCGCTTGGAACTGTCGGTGAAGCGAAGCTCCCAGTTGCGATCGTCCGTGGTCACGACAGTTCCCGTCCGCAACCGGCTCTTCAGCTGGTCGCCGGTCTCCCCCGTCACCTTCTCCGCCGCATTCTGCAGCGCGACCTGCACCTCGGCGATCGGCGGCACTGGAATGTCGCGCGGTAACACCGCGTCCAGCACATGGTCGTCGCGCAGATACGCATGCGCCAGCACATAGTCGCCGATGCGCTGCGAATGCCGCAGCCCGCCGCAATGCCCGACCATGATCCAGCATTCCGGCCTCAGAACAGCAAGGTGATCCGTGATCGTCTTCGCGTTCGACGGCCCGACGCCGATATTCACCAGCGTGATCCCCGAGCGATCATCCGCCATAAGGTGGTAGGCGGGCATCTGATGACGCCGCCACGGCCCGTCATTGACCTTCGCTGCCGCATCCTTCGTCTTGGCGTCCACGACAATGCCGCCCGGCGCCGAAAGCTTCTTGTACGGCCCGGGCTGCTTCAGCCGCTCGATCGACCACTCGACGAAGTGATCCACGTAACGATGATAGTTCGTGAACAGGATGTAGCGCTGCACATGCTCGAACGGCGTGCCGGTATAGTGCTTGAGTCTCTGAAGGGAAAAGTCGATCCGCCCCGCGTCGAACAACGCCAGCGGCCGCATCCCGTCCGCGTTGAAGAACCCACCATCCTGGATCTCGGCGTCGATCACTTCGTCGCCGATCAGGTCAAGCCGCGGCGTCGGAAACCAGCGCGCAAACTCGGCCGGCGGAAATGCCTCCGCATCGATGTTAGAAGCATGCTCGAGCACATACGGATAAGGAATCTCCGACTTCGAGACGATGACATCCAGCGTCACATCGAAGTCTGCCGTAATCTGCTCAAGCTGTTCCAGAAAGTAGTTGCGGAAGAACGCCGGCTGCGTGATCGTGCTGACATACAGCCCAGCCTCAGACAACTTGGCGAAGGCCCGCGACAGCGGCGGGATCGGTCCGTCCGGATGATAGGTCAGCCGCAATTCGGGGTAGCAGAAATCCCCGCGCGCCCGTGCCTGCGGATCGGGTGTCTCGCCCCGCAGCACGAACGCCTCGAGCGCCGCGCGCAGCCTGGCCACGGCGGCTGCATGCAGCTCCGTCGCCTTGTCGATCGCCTCTGTCGGTGAAAGTCCCTTGCCCGTCATCGGGGATGCCTAAAGCCGGGCCCGCCCTCAGTCAACGGACTGCCATCCCCGGCGCAGCGCCTACCCCCGAGCCAGCACGACCACCGCGTCCGTTTCCGCGTAGGTCCGCAGCACATGCCGCGGCGGGTTCACGACCACCCCTGCCTTGCGGCGATCGCCGCCCTTCTCAAGGGCGACCCGGTGGCCGAACGCGACCTCACCCCGGAGCCGCGCCGCCTCGATGATGGTGTAGAAGTTCACCGGTCGGTCGATAGCCACATAATCCGTCACAGGCCGCATATAGACTTCGGATCCCTCTTCATCGAGCAGATCGGCGAAGATTGCGGCGATATACCTGTTCTCCGACGCCTGCGCGAGCATCAGCGACACCAGCTGGTTGCTCACCACGAAATCGTCGGCATGGGTCACCTCGGCGAGGGCGCGGTTGCGCGCATCGAGCATCTCGCTCACCACGCTGACCGGCCGCCCCGCCGCCTCGGAAAGCCGCCTGAGCTGCAGCAGCGTCACCAGGGTCCGTGTGTCCGCGGACTGCGGAGCCATATTGTCCGTATAGCCAAGCACGATGATGTTGTCGAAGGACGTCACGTCGAGAGGCTTCAGCGTCGCCTCGCGCGTCGTGTCCTTCACGACGCAGCTGACGGCAAGGTCTGCAAACGCCCCGTCGAGCCGCGCCGCCTCCTCTGAGAACTGCGGCGCATCCGCCACGATGACAAGCGAGGACCCCGGTCGCATGTAGCGCGCGAGCTCGTGCACAATCGTCGGGCCGCGCCTGTTCCATCCCAGCATCAACACCCGCTTGGGCGTGGCCGGCGGCGCCTGCTGGTTGCGGATCGCCGCGGCGTCCACTTCGTTGCGCGCGCCTTTTCGGATTCGGATATCATGATGGGTCCTTGCAACCACCACAGCCTTGTCGGCGGCGGCGATCACCCGCTCCATGGGCGGATTGAGCTGCACGCAGTCGTCATTCGCTAGCCCCAGCAGAGCGCCCTCCTCAAACGTGCCCAGCGCCTCGCCAAAGGTAAGCCCTTCCAGCCCATCCACCTTCTGCGTGTAGATCTCCTCGCCCTCGAAACTGAGCAGCTCGGCGAACACGCCCGAGAGACCGGGCTGCCGGGTCGACTGCACGAGAATGCGTGAGATGAGATCGTCCGCCAGCACCACCTGCACGTTGGCCCCGCCGACAGTGCGCGCCAGCTCGATGTTTCGCGCCTCACGGATTTCGGCCACCAGCTGCAGCGATTGCGCGCCGCTTTTGGGCCCGTTGGTCACGGCGAGAATGGTCTTGATCACCTGCGCGTCGGGATCTTCGCTTTCCGGAGCCAGCACGATGATCGACTTTGCGGCAGCGGGATTGATGATCGACAGGTCACTGAGATCGCACGGGTCCCCGCTCCGGCAGATTACCTCCACGCCCTTGAGTTTCGGCGCCTTCTTGGCGATCTCGTCTTCCATCTCGACCTTGTCGCGGTCAGCCAGGATCGCGATCCGTGAGGTCTTCCCGTCCGTGTTCGCAAGCGAAAGCTCGGCCAGGATGTCGACCATCGAGGGCGACCAGTTGAGGATCACCGTGTGGCCGGTCTCCAGCACGCGCGAGCGCCCCTTGCGCAGCTCGGCGATCTTTGCCTCAAGCCCGCTGGAAAGAACGCCGATCAGGGCCGAGAAGACGAAGATGCCCGCAATCGTCACCGCCAGCATCACAATGCGGTACGGCCAGCCATTGTCGCCGCCGACGGTGCCGCTATCGAGCGTCCGCATCAGCGATTCCCAGCCCGTCTCGATGAAGTCGTGCGGCCGCTCCTCGCCCTCCGGGGCAATGCCCATGATCACGATGAACAGGCTTGCCGCCACGATGATCGCCAGCGACAACGCCGCCAACCACCCGATCAGCGCCACCGTCCCCGCCGACATGCTCTTGTCGAACAGATACTTCGCGCGCTCAGCCAAGCTCGGCTGCTGCCGTTCCTCGTCCATCCCGAATCCTCACGCGATGCCACGACTGTCCACAGCGCGGCAGCGAGCACAAGCGCACTTGTGCTGCAAGCAACTGCAATCCTGGAAAAGGAGAGCGCAACGACAACCGGCGAGGCGCGCGGGCGTACCCTAAGCCTTGGGCCCGAACGATCCGACCAGCCGGTCGAACAGCTTCAGCGCCACTTCCGGCTTGCGCGCGATCAGCAGGCCGACGCTCGAGATCAGCGCGATGGAGGCGATCGGCTTTTCCCTCACGATGCGCTTCACCACATCGACAGGAAGCTCCATCAGCCCGAGCACCAACCCCACGGGATCGGCCTCCGACATCTGCTCTTCCGGCTCGGGTTCCGGCTTCTTCTTGGCCGTGCCGATCCACAACGCGATCGCCGCGATCGCGAGCACGCCGACACCCGTGACGGCCAGCGCCCCCGGCCACGGCATCCAGAGCGACAGCTGCCAGGCCGCCGCAACGGCCAGCACCGCCACCCCGACGATGGCCAGCACGAATCCGACGACCGCGGCGATCGCCAGATCCATTGCGCGGCCGAAGAATGCGTTGAACACGTGTGCGCCCCCGGGTCTTCCCTAGCTGCGGCGCGACATCGCAGCGAGCACATAGCCAGCCGCCAGCGCGATGCCGATCGCGGCCAGCGGATGCTCGCGGACCTTGTCGGCCACGGCCTCACGATACGCGATGGCCTTCTCGCCCGCGTCTTCGGCCAGCTCCCGGCTCTTCTCGCCAGCGACCCTGGCCTGCGAGGCGGCGAATGCGCCGGTGTCCTTGATCAGCGTGGCGAGGTCCTCGCGCAGCGCCTTCATGTCGCTTTTCAGCGTGTCAAAATCTGTCTTGCCGGGCGTTCCGTTACCGGTGCTGGATGGTGTCGACATCGGGCTGTTCCTGCTCAGGATTTCGGCGCTCTTACTAGCGCCCCGCGCTTCATATAGGGTTCAAGCCGCCCGTAAGTATGACGACGCCCATTAATCCCTCCGAACCATGCATGTTCCAAGCCGCGCAGCAAATTCGCGCGCTGGGCGCGTTGGGATGGTTAAGACCGGGTCGTCCCCACCTGTCCTCCCAATAATTGGGAAGCGCCCCGGCAGCGCCGGCTTAGCGTGACTTAAAGGACGGTGATGGAGCGCGGTTCCACGCCATTCATGGTGAGGTCAGGTGGGGTTTTTCTCCCCGCCCCCAGACCCAACCCTATTCCGCCGCCACCTGCTTCTTCATCCGGTCGAACTGGGTCCAGACGCCGTCCGAGCCGTGCCAGTCGCCGCCCGTTGCGCCCTTGGAATACTCCGTCGCGCGCTGCTCGAAGAAGTTGGCGTGCTCGACCCCGTTGAGGATTTCCGACAGCCACGGGATCGGGTGCTCCTTTACGCCATAAATCGCCGGCAGTTTCAGCTGCCCCAGGCGCCAGTCGGCGATGTAGCGAATGTAGTTCTTGATATCCTGCGCCGTCATGCCCTGCACCGGCCCCATCGAGAAAGCGAGATCGATGAACGCGTCCTCCATGGTCACGACCGTGCGGCAGCAGTCCATGATGTCCTGCTTCACTTCGTCGGTAAGCGCGCCGGTCTCGGCGGCCAGGGTATGGAAGACGCGGATCATGCCCTCACAGTGCAGGCTCTCATCCCGCACCGACCAGGACACGATCTGCCCCATGCCCTTCATCTTGTTGAGACGCGGGAAGTTCATCAGCATCGCGAAAGACGCAAACAACTGCAGGCCTTCGGTAAACGCGCCGAACATCGCGACCGTGCGCAGGATGTCCGCATCCGTCTCGACGCCGAACT
>JBMOGP010000059.1:0-9348 GCA_049318285.1 Hyphomonadaceae bacterium | reverse complement strand
GTGGTGGAGGCAACCTGCTGGGTGACGAGCAGAGCGGGCATATCCGCGAGGTGGGCGTCGAGCTGTACCAGCAGATGCTGGAGGATGCGGTCAAGGCGCTGCGCTCCGGCGAGAGCCTGGATACGCATGAGGTGGCTGATGAGTGGTCGCCGCAGATCGACATTGGCGCGGCGGTGCTGATCCCGGAGGGGTATGTCGAGGATCTGGCGACCCGGCTCGCGCTCTACCGGCGGCTTGCGGATCTGACGGCGGAGGCGGACCGCGAAGCGTTTGCTGCCGAGCTGATTGACCGGTTCGGGCCGCTGCCGGATGAGACCAGGCAGCTTCTGGAGATCACGGCGGTGAAAATTCTGTGCAAGCGACTGGGCGTGGCAAAGGTTTCCGCCGGGCCAAAGGGGGCTCTGCTGGCGTTCCGGGACAATGCTCCTCTGGATGGCGGCAAGCTGATCGCGTATGTGCAGAAGCGTCCGAGCCATCTGAAGCTGCGGCCTGACATGAAGCTGGTGCTGGGCGGGACATGGCCCGATGCACCGGGACGGCTGGCGGGTGTGAAGAGCCTGCTGCGAGACATGAACGCGTTGCTCTAGGAGCATATGATGACAGGACGTGTCGCAGGTCGTGTCGCGCTGGTCACAGGTGCTTCATCTGGCCTCGGCAAGCGCTTTGCACAGGTTCTGGCCGCCGAAGGGGCCAGGGTCATTGTCGCCGCGCGGCGGAAACAGCGGTTGGATGATCTTGTCAACGAGGTCGGCGACAATGCATTCGCGGTTCAGTGCGACGTGACGGATGAGGCTCAGGTGGTTGCCATGTTTGATGCAGCCGAAGCGAAATTCGGGCTGATTGATACGGTCGTGAACAATGCGGGGATGACACACGCGAACAATGCGGTGACGCAGGAGATCGCAGAGTTTCGAAGGATCATGGACCTGAACGTGACGTCGGTGTGGTGTGTGGCGCGGGAGGCGGCGCGGCGGCTCATTCATGCCGGGCCGGAGAAATCTGCGCGTGGGCGGATCGTGAATATCGCGTCGATGGCCGGGCGGATCGTGATTCCGGGCGTCTCAGCTTACAACACGTCCAAGGCGGCTTGCGCGCATCTCACGCGGTCTCTGGCGCGGGAGTGGGCGCGCTACGGGATCAATGTGAATGCTCTGTCGCCCGGCTATGTCGCCACGGAGCTGACCGAAGAGTGGCTCAATGGCGAGGGCGGTGCGAAGACGATCGGCAAGTCGCCGCGCCGGCGGGTCATGGATGCGGAAAGCCTGGACGAGGCTCTGCTGTTCCTGTGCTCGGACAATGCGAAGTTCGTGACCGGCACGGATGTGCTGGTGGATGACGCGCAGAGCATAGGGTGAGGCGGGCCGGTTCCTCGTTCTAGATCGCGCCCGGCGGGGGCGCTGGAAACGCCAATCCATCCGTCCCAGACATGCTGCTGCCTGCAGTGATCGCGGTGTAGATCGCTTCTCCCACCGGCGAGAAGCCGATCACCCGCGCCAGCAGGGTGGTGGCGAGCAGTACGCCGATACCCCAGAACCAGGCGGGGTGCGGCCGGCCATGTACGCGCCAGTCGTGCAGTATGCCGACAACCGGAAAGATCAGCGCTACGAGGCCCGCAGTCTCAAAGGCGTAAGGGGGGAGGAATGGCATCGGCAGCAGTCTGCCAAACCCAGGGCCCATGAGCATGACGAACGCCCCGATATGAAGGCGTGAATGCCAGTCGAACTGGCGGCGCATGATGATGGCTGCCGAGAAGAGAGCGGCAAACCCGATGAGGGACATAGGGTTCGCGATCAGGAAATGTTGCGGCTGGAAGAAGAACGGCGTGCGCGCGGATTGAATGGTGGCGATTGTCACCAACGGGCCGAGGATCAGCAGGCCGATCGACCAGGCGACCGCGACCATTCCCAGCCTGCGATGCAGGGTGAGGTTTCCTGCTGCGACCAGCCAGGCCTGCGTGACCGTATTGCCAACCCATCCCATGAAGACGATCGCGTGGGCATGGACGATGAGCGGCGCTGAAAAGCTCGAACGGCCCAGCGCAAGCTGTGCGACGAATCCCGCGATCAGGATTGTCGCCATCACCGATATGAGCGTTCGGAAAAACCGGCGGTCTCCGGCAGTTTGGACGTCGCGTGCAACAGGTGTCAATGTAGCCATCCCCATTTCAATTGAAGGCAGGCTCGATAACCCCCACAGTTAATATGGCAATTTGTCCGGCGGCAAGCCTGCACGCTGGGGGAAGTCGTCGAATTAATGTCAGGCTGGAGCGCGAAGGATCTTCTCCATCGTGCGTGCCTTGGCGATCTCTTCGACGCGCACGCCGCAAATGAGGCCGGTCATCTGGTCGCGCGCAGGGTTGATTTTCGGGGCGCTGTCGGAGAATTCCTCGAAGGTCTTCTTCTCGCTGATCTGGGCCTCGAGGCCACTGGCGGTGCAGCCGGTCAGCCAGCGGATGGCGGCGTCGACGTCCGCCTTTGTGAGGTCCTTCGTCTGCGCCTTCGCGATGTAGAGCGGATAGACACTGGCGAAGCTCATTCCGAAGAGGCGGTTCTGGTTGGCGATCGTTCGGGCGGTCGTGTTCATCGGTTGGTTCTGTCGAAAGTCGCAGTGCAAGGATTGAGCGCGGAGCGGCGCCGATCAACAGGCAAAGGTCTGGCGCGTTCGCATTGCATTCGCGATGCGCGGTCGTGCGAGGCCCGCCCGTCCTGAGAGTTACCCGACGATAGACTTGACGTCCGGGGCAAGCAGCGCCTTTCGTGATCCGCACAACGGAGAAGCGTGATGGCGTCTGGGCCCCTTGTTGGCGTGAAGATCGTGGAGTTCGCGGGGATCGGACCTGGGCCGTTCTGCGGGATGTTGCTGGCCGATCTTGGTGCGGACGTCGTGCGAATTGACCGGGCCGAGAGTGCGGGGCGGGGGCATCCGGACCTGGCCAACCGAGGCAAACGGTCGATCGCGGTTGACCTGAAGAAGCCGGAGGGGGTCGAGGCGGCGCTGAGCCTGATCGAGAAGGCGGATGGGCTGCTGGAGGGATTCCGGCCAGGCGTGATGGAGCGCTTGGGTGTCGGCCCGGATGTGGCGCTGAAGCGGAATCCGCGGTTGGTCTATGGGCGCATGACCGGGTGGGGGCAGACGGGGCCGTGGTCGCAGATGGCGGGTCACGATATTGATTACATCGCGCTGACCGGGGCACTGCATACGATGGGTCGCAAGGATGAACCGCCCGCGCCGCCGCTCAATCTGGTCGGCGATTTTGGCGGCGGGGCGCTTTATCTCGCTTTTGGCCTGCTGGCGGGGATCATCGAGGCAAAGTCGTCGGGCAAGGGGCAGGTGGTGGATTGCGCGATGATCGATGGCGCGGCGTCGCTGATGACCATGTTCTATAACATGAGGGCAGTGGGCATGTGGAGCGCGGACCGCGACGCCAACCTTCTGGATGGCGGGGCGCACTTCTACGACACCTACACATGCGCGGACGGCAAGTGGTTGGCGGTCGGGTCGATTGAGCCGCAATTCCATGCGGAGCTGGTGAAGGGTCTCGGCCTGCCGGCGGATACGTTCGGCATGTACATGGACCGCGCGAAGTGGCCCGAGTTCTCGCAGCGCATTGCGGACGTGGTGAAAACGAAGACGCGCGATGAGTGGATGAAGGTGTTCGACGGGACAGACGCCTGCGTCGCGCCTGTGCTGAGCATGGATGAGGCGCCGAAGCACCCTCACAATGCGGATCGGAAGACTTTTGTGGATGCGTTCGGTGTGATTCAGCCCAACGCGGCCCCACGCTTTTCGCGCACTGCGGGAGCTGTGAACGGCGCGCCGGCGCTTGCAGGCAAGCATTCGAATGATGTGCTGGAAAGCTGGGGTATCGCGGCAGACAGGCGCGAGGCGTTTCTGAAGGCCGGGGCCGTGGCCCAGGGCTGAGGCCGCGGCTTAGCCCAGCGATTCAGCCACAAATATGGCGTGATACCAGCCACTTGCCCGTATTTGTTTCACCTGAATTACGGACAACAAGCGCCTCAATCTGCGTTCAGACTCACTCTCCTATACCAAGCACACACCGCCGGGACGCCTTGATGTCCCTCGATGGTTCCTGGCGGTTCTGTTCCTGTGCAACTGGGCCGGCTTCGAAAGAAGCCGGCCTTTCCTTTTCTGTCTGGACTTCTCGCGAGGCGAGAGTTTGCGGTTTGTCTCAACGTCGCGGTGACAACTCATTGCTTATCGGTAAAACCGGGCAGTCATTTCCGGGAGCTGTGGATGAAACTGGCGTGGGCGGCGTTGTTGGCTGCCGTGACTCTGGCGGCTGGACCGGCGTTGGCGGACGCCAACAAACAGACCAAAGGCAAGTTCGACGACAAGTTCAGGCAGCTGGAAGTCGACCTCCCGACGCCGAATACCTATCGGACGGCATCCGGAGCTCCAGGCGAATCATACTGGCAGCAGCAAGCGGACTACCAGATCAAAGCGACGCTGGACGAAGCGCGCAAGCGGATCACGGCGACGGGGACGATCACCTATCGCAACAACTCGCCGCATGCACTGAACTATGTCTGGCTTCAGCTCGACCAGAACATCTTCAAGCAGGATTCGGCCTCGCGGCGCATGGCGCGGCAGCCGACGCCGGGAGCCGCAGGCGATGCGCTGTCGATCGGGCAGCTGCGGCAGATGCAGTCCTATGCGGAAACGCCGCACGGGTTCGAGATCCAGTCGGTGACGGACGGTGGCAACGGGGCGCTTCGCCATACTGTGAACGACACGATGATGCGGATTGACCTGCCGCGTGCCCTGGCGCCGGGCCAGTCAACCACGATCAAGATCGCCTGGGCGTTCAACATCGTGGACAACGGGCTGTTCGGGGGACGGGCAGGGTATGAGTATTTCCGCGACACGGACACCTATCTGTTCTTCCAGGCGCAGTGGTTTCCGCGGCTGGTCGCCTACACGGATTACACTGGCTGGCAGCACAAGCAGTTCCTGGGGCAGGGCGAGTTCACGCTCGAGTTCGGGAATTACGATGTCGCGATCACAGTGCCGGCGGATCACATTCTGACGGCGACGGGCGTGCTGCAGAACCCGAACGAAGTGCTGACTGCGGAGCAGCGCAGCAGGCTGACGCAGGCGCGCCGCAAGTATGATGCGCCGATGTACATCGTGACGCCCGAAGAGGCGCTGGCAAACGAGAAGGAAGGTTCTACGGGAACGAAGACCTGGCGCTGGAAGGCAGGAAACGTGCGCGATTTCGCGTGGGCCTCCAGCCGCAAATTCATCTGGGATGCGATGGGCGTCGACCAGGACGAGGGCGAGGACGTATTGGCTCAATCCTTCTTCCCGACGGAAGCCGATCCGCTCTGGTCGCTGTATTCGACGCGGGCGGTGGCGCACACGATCGATGTCTATTCAGAATTCTCCTTCCCCTATCCCTATCCGACCGCGATCTCGGTCAACACCTGGCTGGGTGGCGGGATGGAGTATCCGATGATTTCGTTCAACGGCTATCGGCCGGTGAAGGACGAGAAAACGGCTGTGAAGACGTACACGCGCAATGCGCGCAACGGCCTGATCGGTGTCGTGATTCATGAGGTGGGGCACAACTACTTCCCGATGGTCGTCAACTCGGACGAGCGGCAGTGGACTTGGATGGATGAGGGCATCAACTCCTTCCTCGAGTGGATGACGGAGCTGCGCTGGGACGAGAAGTTCCCGATCCTCGGCAACAACCCGAACTCGCTGGACGAGATAGGCGCGTACATGATGTCGGAAGACCAGGTTCCGATCATGACCAATTCCGAGTCGGTCGTTCAGTTCGGCAATAACGCTTACAACAAGCCGGCTGCGGCCCTTACCGTGCTGCGCGAGACGGTGATGGGGCGCGAGCTTTTCGACTTTGCGTTCAAGCAGTATTCGGAGCGCTGGAAGTTCAAGCGCCCGACACCGTCGGATTTCTTCCGGACAATGGAAGATGCCTCGGCTGTCGATCTCGACTGGTTCTGGCGTGGCTGGTTCTACACCACGGACCACGTCGATATCGCGCTGACGGGCATGCGGGAGTATCGTCTCTCGACCAGGAACCCGGACGTGGAAGGCCAGTTGCAGCGCGAGTATCGCGAAGCGACGCGGCCTGAGCCGGTGACGGTGCTGGACAACCGCGCTGCGGGCCAGAAGACCTACATGCAGGCGCATCCGGACGCGGCGGACTTCTACACGCAGAGCGACGAGTTCCAGCCGAACAACAAGGACCGGAACGATTATACGAACTTCCTGGAAGGCCTGAAGGAACCCGAGAAGTCTGCGTTCGAGCGGGCGCTGCGGGACAATCCGTATGTCTACTTCGTGGACTTCGAGAACCGTGGCGGGCTGGTGTCGCCGCTGCCGCTGCGTTTCACATTTGAGGATGGTACGACGAAGGATGTATTGATCCCGGCGGAGATCTGGCGCGTGAACTCGGAGAAGGTCTCGAAGATGTTCTACGAGACGAAGAAGGTGGTCTCGATCGAGCTGGATGCGCGGCACCAGATTGCCGACGCGGTTCGCTCGAACAACGGCTTCCCGCAGCAGAACACGCCGAGCCGGCTGGATGTCTATCGCTCCAACCAGAGCGGTATGCGCAACCAGATGGCAGATGCGCTGGTGGAGCTTAAGGCGAAGCAGGCGCAACCTGCGAGCCCTGCGGCGCCGATCGCGCCGAGCAACTGAGGAGCAACGCGTGAGGCTGCTGGTCGGGATCACGCGCAGGATGGCGCTTCTGACTGGCGGTGCATGCGTGGCTACGGTCGCGCTGGCGCCCGAGGCGCTGGCGCATCGCGCGCAGACCGTGCTGACGACGGTGATGTGGAATGCGTCGTCGTCCATGCTGGAAGTCACGCACCGCCTGCATGCGCATGATGCGGAGCTGACCCTGGCGGCGACGACAGGCGCGCAGTCCGTGGACATCACGCAGGTCAAGAACCAGGCCCAGCTTCTGCTATACATCGAGAAGCAGTTCACGATGACGGACGGCGGGAAAACGATCGCGCTGCAGCCGCTGGGCGCGGAGATGGAGGGCGAGGCCATCCTGGTCTACCAGGAGTGCAGGCTGGCAACCCCTCCGAAGGTGCTGTCGATCGTGAACGGCATCCTGCGCGATGTGTTCGAGGGGCAGACCAACCTCGTAAACGTGCGGCTGGCGCAGCGGACGCGGACCCTCATCTTCTCGGGCAGTGATGGCGCGAAGCGGGCCGAAGGGCTGCTGTAGGCGCTCTCTGGCGCACGGGAGATGCGGCCGGTAGATTGCGCGTTCGGGGGGCAGTCTCAGGGGACTTGCATGCGTGTCTTCATCTTTGCCGTCGTCGGCCTTCTCGCCGCGCTGGCGGGCGGCGCGGCGCTGGTCCCGATGTCCGTCGCGGCCGACACCGCGGCAAGCCGGCTTCCGGATTTCAAGTTCAAGGCAGCGTCCGGCAGCATGTGGGACGGCAAGCTGACGCAAGTGGCGTTCGGGAGCCAGTTCATCGGCGACCTCGCGGTGAAGACGGACCTGATGTCCCTGCTCAGCGGGAAGGCAGCAGGGGCCCTGGGCCTCACGCGCGAGGGTTTTGCAGGTACGGCAAGCCTTGCCTATGGGCTCATCAACGGCGGGTTGGAGGTAAGGAATTTCGAGCTCGACGGAAACACCGCGCTGGTTCCGGGCATGCCGGCGGCGCTCGCGCGATCTGACGGGCGTTTCATGCTGGCGATCAGCAATATGACATTCGTCGACAGCCTGTGCGAGACCGCGTCAGGCGAGGTGTGGACCGACGTACTCACCAAGGTGAACATCCAGGGATGGGTGGGGCCGGCGCTGCGGGGACCGGTCGCATGCGAGGGTGGGCACATGCAGATACAGGCGGGCGGCAAGGCGGCCACGGGCGAGGATGTTCTGGCGATACTGAGCATAAGCCAGCATCTGGACATGGAGCTGACCGCCACCGTCGCCAATGCAACGCCCGGGGCGGCAAAGGCACTCGGGAGCATCGGCTTTGTCCGCGAAGGCGACAAGCTGGTACTGAACCAGGCGATGGGCAGCCGTTAACGGGTGTGGAATACCCAAATGCGCTTGACCGGCAGGGCGACCACGCATAAACGCTCCTTCCTTCGATACCTGCGGTACGCGGGTGTAGCTCAGTTGGTTAGAGTGCCGGCCTGTCACGCCGGAGGTCGCGGGTTCGAGCCCCGTCACTCGCGCCAGGTATCGGAAAGTAGCCGCGGATGACCGCCGCCCCTGAAAGCCCAAACAAGTCAGAGCCGAAGCGTCCGAACCGCGGCGGCTGGGGTCAATCGCGTGCCGTTTGTGGCCGACGGTGGGCCGGCCAGCCCCGTCGCGGCTGTCACAATGTTCCGAGGCACCGTGATCGCGGCAAGCTCGGCGGCGGCCGAGCGATTCGCGGCGCTGGCGGCGCTGGCGGCGCATGCGATCAACCGGCAGGCAAACTGGCAAGAGGCGATCGGCTGGGTTGTGAAGGCCGCGGATATGGGAAACGCTGCCGCCCAACTGCAGATGAAGGTGCTGCCGGCCCCCAAAGACGTTCGAGCCCAGGGGTCATGGCTGCAGCTGGCACGGCGCATCGACATCAGGGGCCTGCCTGCTCAGCGCGCCATCGCTCATCAGGGTTCACGGGTCGCCCGCGATAGCGCTGATCGAAGGTTTGGCGACGCCGGCCATATGTCGGTGGCTGGTTCAAAGAGCAGATTCGCCGCTACGACCGGCCAAGCGAGGGGGTTGTGCGACCGGCAAAGGCGACTTGGATCCGATCAGCACGAGGCTGGCCGCCGGGTTCGGGCTGGCGGCTAAAGATACAGCGCCTGCAACAACGCAGAAGCGGCTGGAGCTGGCGTCCGGTCTCAAGCTCCTGCTGCAGAAAGCAACGCATGTGCCGAGTTATGCGGTGGGGCAGGAGTACAAGGCACGCTTCGATTTTTCCCCCCGGCGAGCCCGCCTTCCGGCATGCGCTGAAAAACAAGGGGGCAGCAGATTGGCGACTGTCTAACTTGGCTCAATGACGGCGATGAGGGCGGCGAGACAGCCTTTCCCAGTATCAATTGGAAGCACAGGGGCAAGCCCGGTGATTCCGTGCTGCCCCTCAATGTGAGGACCAGCGATCGACTGCCGGACGCGATGACGCTGCATGCCGGCATGCCTGTGACGGCGGGGCGCAAACGGTTGTTGTCACAATGGGTCAGGGACAAGGCGCGGCCGCTCCTCTGAGAGTGGTGTTGCGACGTTCCATCGCAGCATGACGATGCATGCAACCCCCGGATACAAGGCCGAAAAGTCGCGGCTCACGCAATACTGGGGACGGCGCCCGACGGCTCTATTGCCTCTAGGGTCAAAGCGGACTA
>JBMOGP010000058.1:0-9380 GCA_049318285.1 Hyphomonadaceae bacterium | reverse complement strand
ACGCCGCTCATCGTCATGATCAGCACGGCTGGCGTGCCGCCGCCAATGCCGAGCAAAGACGAGAAGGCGCCGAGACCCGAACCAAGCGCCGCGCGCGCCGGGCCCTTCGGCATGTTTTCCTCGGCCTTCGCCTTGCGGCCGAGAATCTGGAAGATGAATTGCAGGCCGAGTGGGATCAGGAAGAGCCCGAATACGATCTCTAAATGGCTGCCATCTAGGAAGCTGGTCAACGCGACGCCGCCGATCACGCCGGCCACCACCCAGGGCAGCCACCCCTTCAATATGTTCCAGTCGACTGCCCCGCGCCTGGCGTGCGCCTGCACGGATCGCAGTGAGGTAAAGAAGATCGTGGCGAGCGAGGTGCCGATCGCCACATGCATGATGTGCTCGTCCCCGCCCTGATGCGGCAGGACTGTCAAGACGGCCGCAAGCGCCGGCACGACGACGAAGCCGCCGCCGATCCCGAACAGGCCCGCAACGAATCCCGCGAAAAGCCCCGCAGCCAGCATGGACAGAACCAGCAGCCCGTACTGCTGGAACATCTGACCAAGCCAGTCCTGCTGCGAGGCAAAGTCAGCCATGTCTTTCAACGCCACTGGGTTGCTTCCTGAGCCCGATACTTCGGGACTGGTCCATCCCGCCGAACTGGAATCGCTTTTCGACCGGAAGGCATGCGACATCGCGCCCTGCCGCTCGCGCGGGCAAGACTGTCATGGCGCGTCCCGCCCCCAAACATGCACGGCGCCACCTATTGCAGCGCCAGCGCACGTCCGGCGCCCATGCGGGAGGAATGTGCGCCTCCAGCGTGGGACCTTCCGGTCAGAACGCGTAACTGATCTTGCCGTAGTCGACCCCGCCCTGCCAGTCGACGATCGGTTCGGACCGGCAGATCCGGCCGTTCGACGTCTCACGCAGGCGGAACCCGCCCTCGTCCGGATACGCGTCGAACACGTTCCGGGTGCCGGCAGCAAGCGGCTGGCGCGGCCCATGAACGTCCATGTGCCAGGCATGTGCGTCGCGGTGAACACGCCACGGGTCCTCGCCTGTCCGTGCTCAAAGTCATAGATCGGCTCTGTGTCGAACAGAGGCGTACCGTCGGCGTTGGCGATGTTAACGCTGGCGATCTGGTCGTCATTGTCGTTCGCGCTGGCTGTGAAGTTGGTGGAGCCGAGGTCGCCCCGGTCAGCCTCGTAGCTGACGACAACATCGACGCCGAAGGTTTCGGAATCGAAGGCGTTCTGCAAGAACGACACCTGGCCAATGGTGGCGGCGCACGGAACGTTCGCAGCAAGAAGTGCCCGTGCGAATGGCGGGTGTCACCGTGATCGGGCTGAGCCGCCGAATACTGTGGAGAGATTGGTTGTGCCTCGCTGTCCGGTCGTTGGCGCACGAAAGCCGGCGCCGATGGAGCCGCGGATGCTGAGATCCTCGAGCACCGTCCACCGGCCGGCGAGCTTGTCGTCGAAAGTTTCGCCGAAGTCAGAATCGTTCTCGAAGCGCATCGCGAACATGTATCCGCTTTTCATGCAGCTTCGCTCGGCCTAGCGTGCGCCGTCATCTGGAGACTCGACAATGACGTGTGCGAAGGCCTTTCAGACCCTTCTCTGTGTTGCAGCGCTGGCGGCAGCTGCACCCGCCGCGCTTGCACAGGCCTACCAGCCGCCGCGCACGCCGGATGGTCGTCCAGATCTTCAGGGGATGTGGACCAATTCGAGCATCACGACGCTCGAACGCACCAACGTCGCCCTGCCCCTCTTCCTGAGCCCGGAGCAGGTCGCGAGCATGGAGGGTCAGCGGCTGCAACAGGAAGTCTCGCAGAACAGCCGCACCAACCCTGATGAGGGCGCGCCAGCCGCAGGCGGCGCCATCGGCGGCTACAACGCGTTCTGGCTGGACCGCGGCATGCGGGTGGGCGTCGTCAACGGCAAAGCGCGCTCATCCTGGATCACCGAACCTGCAAATGGGAAGATGCCGTTCTCCGACGCCGGCCGCAAACGCATTGCCGAGATCATGAAGACCCGCAATGAGGACGGGCCGGAAGGCATGAACCCTGCGGACCGCTGCCTTGTCGGGTCACGCGGCTCGGGCGGGCCGCCGATGCTGAACAATATCTACAACAACACATACCAGATCGTGCAGACGCCCGAGCATGTGATGATCGATGTCGAGATGATGCACGACGCACGCATTGTGCGCCTGAATCAGACGCACAAGCCGACACCCGTCTCGCAATGGCTCGGCGACAGTGTAGGGCGCTGGGAAGGCGACACACTCGTGATCGTGACGAAGAACTGGAATCGCTGGCACGGCGACTATGAGCCGGTCTTCCTGTCCGAGCAGGCGACCGTCACCGAGCGATTCACGCGCACCGGCGCGGACGAACTGACTTACGCCTTCGAGATCGACGATCCGGGTTTCTACACGCAGACATGGACGGGCGAAATGATCTTCACGACGTCGAACGGTCCGGTCTATGAATTCGCCTGCCATGAAGGCAACCACGCCCTGCATGGCATACTGCAGGGCGCGCGAATTCTCGAGTCGAAGGCGAAGCCGTAGCTTCGTCTACCTCACATAGGCCCGTACGAGGCCCTCAAGAAACTGATGGCTCTCGTAAAGCGACTGCACACGTAGCTTCTCGTTGAGGCCATGCGCGTTGGTCTCACCGCTCTTTGCGAACATGCCGCTGAGACCATAAGTCGGAATACCGGCATTCATGAGGAAACGGCCGTCGGTAGCGCCTGCCGTCATCAGCGGAGCGATCGGAACCTCAGGCCAGATCTTTGCAGCCTGCGCCTTGATCGGCCCCATGATCTCGTCGGTCAGTGGTGGCGCGGACGAGCCGTCGCGACGGCGCACGATGGCGACTTTCACGTCCGGATCGTTGATCGCAGCTTCGAGCATTGCCTGCACCTGCTCCGGCGTTGTGCCCTGCATGACGCGGCAGGACAGCGTCACGGTCGCGCGCTGCGGTAGCGCGTTCGGTGCATGCCCCGCTTCCAGTTGCGTCGCGACGCAGGTGGTATGAAGCGAGGCGTTGTAAGTCGGATCCGCCATCAGCACCCGCAGCGCAGCCGCGTCTTCGGGAAAGCGAGCCAGGATCGACATCGCCGCCCCAACGTCGCCGCCGAGGATCGGCCCGGTGATGCGGAAGTATTCGCGCACCACAGGCGTCAGCTGTACAGGAAAGGACAGCTTCGAGACTTTGTCTGCGGCAGCCACGACGCGGTAGATCGCATTGTCCGGCGTCGGTCGTGACGAGTGCCCGCCGGCATTGGTGACCTGAAGCGTGTAGACCTGGTGGATCTTCTCTCCCGCCTGCACCTGCAGGACCAGAGGCCTGCCGTCATCAGACAACAGCCCGCCCGCGCCTTCGTTCAGCGCGAACGCGACATCGAACAGGTTGCGGTGGTTGTTGAGAATATAGTCGATGCCATTGACGCGATTGGAGGTCTCCTCCCCGCAGGTCAACGCCATCACGACGTCGCGCGCGGGGCGAAAGTTCGTTTCCCGCTTGAAGCGTGTCATCAGTTCGAGCCAGACGGAGGCCTGACCTTTCATGTCGGCGGTCCCGCGGCCGAAGAAGAAACCGTTCTCCTCGATCAGGGTGAAGGGGTCGCGCTCCCAGTCCGCGCGGCGGGCGTCGACAACGTCGATATGCCCGACCAGCAGTACGCCTTTCTTCGTGGCGCGCGATGATCGCAAAGTCGCAACGATGTTGCCGTCGTCCGGCCGGTCGGGCGGTATGATCACCTGAAGGTCTTCCGGCGAATAGCCGGCAGCGAGCAGCCTCGCTTCCGCCGCGCGCACGATCCTGGTGCATGAGCCACTCGTGGGCGAGGAATCGATCTCGACCATTTCCTCGAAGATTTCGCGCAGCGCCGCGCGATTCGCCTCGGATGTCTGCGCGGCGGCAGGGAAACACAAAGCTGCAGCCGCGACAGCCGCGAAAGCCAGTGACATCTTGCTCACATCAGTCTCCGTTCTGGGGCGGTGAGCCCTGCGACGCCTGTGTGACGCATTCACGTGCGGCGCACAATGCACGCCGGAAACGGGCTGCTCTCAGCAGTCGATGCCGTACTTTGCAAGCCTCTCACGATCGCGACGAATGGCGTCATGAACGTCGTTGATTGCGGAACCGACCGTGGGGTTGTCGAAGTTCGGGGTCGACCGGATGCGACCCTTTTCATCGGCGTAAAGCAGGCCGCTCTCGATCAGCTGCTTGACCTTACGCCGCACTGTCTCGCGCGGCATGTCGAGCCTGTCCGCCGCCTGCAGCATGGTGATCGAGCCGCGCCACGCTTCGGGCGCACGGTCGGTCGTCGCAAGGGCGTGAACCCCGGCGGGATCGGCCAACACCTGATGCATGGTGGCTTCTGCAACACACAGGTAGATCGCGATGCTGTCCAGGTCAGCCTGCACAAGCGTGCGGGTCGCACGGGTCAGATCGAGCAGAAGCTCAAGCGATGCATAGGCCTTGGGCCGGAGGTCTTCAGGTCTGGAAGCCATCAAGCATCACGGTACGTGATCACGCATCGCCGCGGGGGGACGTCAGACCTCCGTCAGGCCCAGCAGACGCCTGTGAGCATGGCGCCCGAGTCGACCAGCATCCGCGCGCCCGAACCATCAAGCGAGGCAACGCCGATCTCTCCGCCGAGCGACGTATAGGCCATGCGGCGGCGCGGCAAGTCGAGGGCGACGCCGATCGCCTCCTTGAGCCCACGCACAAGAATCTGCCGGTCGAGGCGCGTTGCAGGGTCGAAATCGGCAGGCGGATCCATCGGCGCGCGCGACACTGTGTTGTCGCCACGGTCGGTCCAGTAGAGCGCGCGCGAAGCAAGGTCGAGATCGAGGTCGATTGGCTCGGGCAGGCGCGAGAAAAGGGTCACCATATCGCGGCGGTTGGCGGGCGTGGAGCCGCGCGGCGCCTGCATGTCAATGCGCCGGATCAAGCCCTGCAAGGCATTGTCGCCGCCTTTCTGGGTAAAGTAGACATGACCTCGGCCAGGATCGAGGGCGAGGCCCACGCACCAGCGAGACTGGTCGCCTGCGTCCAGAAGCGGGTTGCCGGTGACGACCAGCGTCTCGATGCTCGAGCCATCGAGATTGCAGCGCTGAACCGCCATACCCTCGCGGTCAGACCAGTACAGCTTAGCCGCGCGCTCATCGATTTTGAGCTGCTTGGGCGTGAAGGTCCCACCGGGCGTGACAATCGTCGTCACGTTGGAGCCGTCGCGCTCGCAACGCATGATGAAGCCGTCGTCCTTGTCGGCGCGTCCCATGTTCGTCCAGTAGATATGGCCAGTGGCCGTGTGAACGGCGATGCCGTCATTGACGCCTGAGGGTCGCGAACCATCCTTCGGCGAGTCATCGACAAGCGTGACAGGCGAGCCGCCGGCGGCGTCCAGCATCAGCACCTTCGCCTGGCCAAGAAACAACAGTTTTGGCGGCGCGACAGCAGGTTGAGCTTGGCCGGCCACGCTCTCGCAGCCAGCCAGCACGAGCGCCCCGCCAAGTCCGCCCGCCAGCTGCCTGCGATTCAACGACGTCATGCGCGCCCCGCCCTGTTGTGACGGCAGATTAGCGGCTGGCGCGTAAGCTGGATAGGGCGTCGCGAAACCAGCCAACGCGCCGCGCTGACGAAAGGAGGATTTCGCTGCATCGGACCCAATCTGCGGTTGCTGCGTTTGCGGCGCCCAGCTGATAGCGAAGACGCTGGCCTTCGGTTGCGCCGCACGCATTGCCGGCAGGCTGGATGCAGGCTGCACGCCATCGCCAACGATGTCTGCGGGCAGCGAATCGGCGCCCGGCGACAGGCGTACGGTGGGTGCGCAGCCATTCGCCTCGCCCAGCCTGCCACCCTTCCTGGCTAAGCCGGTTTTCGAACGGTCAGAGTGGTGCGGCAATGCGGGCCGCGCAAGGTCACCAGGGCAGCCAGAAAACCTGCTCCGGATACTGAATTTTTGTCCACGCGAGCCTCAGCGCGCTTGACGCATCAGCCTGCTCACGCCGAACGTGGAGGTAATGTCGCGCGCTATCGTTCGTCCATCCGGCGAGATCATTGACCGCCCCCGGCGCGGCAGCCTTTACATTTGGGCCCTCGCAGCGCTGGTCGGGGTGCTGATTGCAGTTGCGGTTGTCATTGTCGTCGGAATCATCGCTTACGCGCAATGGTTCGCCTTTGGCGCAGTTCCAGGCCAGCTCACAGCGCGGCTGGTCGAACTGGAATGGTGGCGCAGGCTGATCGCGCCGCTGGTCGGCGGGGCGATCATTGCGCTCCTGCTGAGGCTCGGCATGTCGCTCGGCTGGGGATCAGCGCCTTGCGCCTACGGGCTCCAGGATGTCGTGCAGCATCGCCGCCTGCGCGGGTCGATCCGTTCGACCACGATGACGCTCCGCGATGGATTCCTGTCGATCCTGGTTGCAATCGTGTCACTCGGCTGGGGCGGCAGCGCCGGACGGGAGGAGCCCGCGGCACACCTTGGCGCGACGATTGCGGTTCTGCATGGCCGCCTGCTCGGCCTCGATGTCGCCTCGCGACGGCTGCTCGTCGGCATGGGTTTGGCGGCGGCAGTCGCGGCCATTATGCACACACCGATCGCAGGCGTGTTCCTCGCACGGGAGTTGATCCTGCGCCGACAGCGTATCTCATCGCTTGGACCTGTTGCGTTAGCAGCAGTAGCCGCATGGCTCGTCTCCGTCTGGCTGCTCAACGGCCGCGCGCTGATCTCCGTGCCGCCAGTCGGAAATGTTCCGGCGCTCGCGCACCTTGCAGCGCTGATCGGGCTGCCGGTACTGATCGGCTTTGCCTTCCTGTGCAGCACGGTCTGGGCGCGGGCCCCCGGGCTGGTCGCAACTGCAGCGGGTCGCGTCGGGCTTCCGCTCTGGCTGCTTCCGGTCATCGGCGGCCTCATGCTCGGCGTGATCGCCATGGCTTTCCCCCAGGTGCTCGGCCCAGGCTTCGAGCCCCTGGGCGCAGGGCTCAGCGGCAATTACGGACCCGCCCTGATGCCTGTGCTTGCCTTCGCCAAGATCGCGGCTGCCGCGGTGACATTCGGCTTCCGCTGGGGTGGAGGCGCCATCGCACCAGCCATGTTCGTGGGCGCGATGGCCGGATCGTCGCTCGGCGTGCTGGCGGGCTTTCTGCTCGGCATTCCGGCGCCACAGGCCTATCTCGGGCTCGTCGGCATGGCCGTTTGCATCGCAGTGCTTCTAGACGCACCGATGGCGGCGGCAGTTCTGGTGCTGGAGCTTTCGGGGTCGACGGCTGCGGGCGCATCCAGCCTGGCGTGCTGCTACCTCGCCTGCATGGTCACGCGGCGGTTATCACCGACCAAGGCCGAAGAGACCAGCCAGACCTTGCGCTGGCGCTGAGGCCGAACCTCTCCTATCGTCCGACCGAGACGCTGCGGCGGCACAGGGGCGAAATCTGGAAACCGGGACACCACAATCGCGCATCCGCACCGCCGCGTCATGGGCGCTTGGCGTTATTGCCGTGCTGCTCGTTCTGTTCTTCTTCCGTGCGACGCCGCTCGAACTCGACAGCGTGCGCCAGACCAACGCGCCGGATCAGTTCGATACGCAGCGCGCCATCGAAAGGCTCGGCCGCGTGCTCGACGGCACGCCGCATCCGGTGGATTCGACCGCGCTGGACGAAACGCGCGCTCGCCTGCTTCAGCAAATCCGCACACTGGGCTATTCTCCCGAACTGCGCGCGCACAATGTCTGCCAGTCGATGTCAGGAACGGCGGCGCGCTGCGCCTTCGTACAGAACGTGTTCTTCACAGCGGGACCAAGCGAAGGCCCCGCCCTCATCCTCTCGGCGCACTATGACAGCGTCGACGCCAGCCCGGGCTTTGGCGACGACGGTATCGGCCTCGCCGTCTGGCTGGAGGTGGCCCATCACCTCAGGCAACAGGCGCCAGCGCAGCGTGTCGTTTTCCTTTTGACAGATGGCGAGGAAACCGGCCTGCTTGGTGCGCAGGCCTTTGTCGACAATCAGGACGACTATCCATTCACGGTCGGCCGCATCATCAATCTCGAGGCGCGCGGCGTCCGCGGGCCAGCGATGATGTTCGAGACCGGCCATCCCAATGCGAGCCTCGTTTCCGACTGGTCGAAGAGTGGCGCAAGGCCGTTCGCCAACTCCATGATGACGGCGGTCTATGAAGTGCTGCCCAATTCAACGGACCTTAGCGTGCATCTCAAAGCCGGGTTCAACGGCGTCAATATCGCCATCTCGGACGGGCTCGACTTCTATCACACCAATCGCGATGACCTCGCCCAGCTGAACCGCGCGAGCGTGCAGCACATGGGCGACCAGGCGCTTGGCGCCACACGCGCCTTTCTCGCCAGCGACTGGAGCAAGGATGGCGCAGCGGGCGAGATTGCCTATTCCGATATCGGCTCGCGCCTGTTCGTCTCTCTGCCGCAGGTGTTTGCTCTTGTCCTGCTGGGGCTCTGCTTCGGCGTAGCGGTAATGCTCAACATCAGGCCGAGGCGCGAAGGAGGCTGGCGGAAGCTGGACTGGCGGGCGCTTGCGCTGCCGCCCATCCTGATCGCAGCATCCGGGCTTGCAGCATTCGGACTGCAGCAGCTGGTCTCGCTTATCCGTCCCGACACCGCATTCTGGGCGGCCCATCCGCAAGCGTTCAACATGGCGATCTTCGCGGTGACGCTGCTTGTATCGTCGTTGGCGCTTGGCTGGGTGGCGCCGAACTCTTCGCGCGAGACGCTCTATGCCTCTGGCTGGTTCTGGTTCCTGATTGTCGGCATGGGGCTGAGCTTCGCGCTGTCGGGCTTTGCGATGATCTTCCTGATCCCAGGCGTTGTCTTCGTGCTGGCGGGCGGGGTCGCGTGGCTGTTTCCGCGCTACCAGCTCATGGCGTATGGCGTGGCGAGCGCGTTTCTCATGCTGATGTTCTTCCCGCTCATCCATCTGCTCGACGTGACGATGGGGCTCGGCATGGCGGCGATGTTCGGCGTGGTCGAGGCGATGGTGCTGGCGCCCCTGCTCGCCATGATCGGCGGGGTCTCGCACGGCCGGCTGAACATGGTCACGTCGCTTGGCGGCGTGGCCCTGGTCGCTGTCGTCGCTACCTTGCTCGTACCTGCCTACAGCGTTGAGCGCCCGCTGCCGCTCAACTTCACGGCGCACTTCGATACCGATGCTCAGAAGGCTGCTGTCTTCGCCGGTGCGCGCGCAGGGTCATTACCCGAGGCCATCCGCTCCCAGCTGACGGTGGGCGAACATCCCTCTCCGCCCGGTGCTGCGCCGAACCTTGCCAGCAAGGCGATCGCCTTCACCCCGCCCGGCCCGGCGGTTGCAGCCGTGCTCAACGACACGATCACTGAAGACGGCAGGCGTACAATCCGCCTTC
>JBMOGP010000057.1:0-9413 GCA_049318285.1 Hyphomonadaceae bacterium | reverse complement strand
CTGGACTGGACATACGCCGGGACGCGCCATGCTTGTACTGAAGGACGTATCGCGCGCCGTGGGCGGCGGCTTGTCGTTCCACGCCGTCTCGCTCGCCATCGCCGCGGGCAGGCCGACCGCGATCGTGGGGCTTTCGACCGCCGAGCGCACAGCCTTCGGACGCCTCGTTTCGGGCGTGGACCGGCCACACGCAGGTGATATCCGGCTTGGCGGCGAGGATATCGCTAAGGCGCGAACCTCCAGGGGCCGCGTGCTGCGCGTGGTTCCGCCGGGGTTGGCGCCGTCCGGACGACAGGTCGCCAAGGTCGGACGCGAGGTTGTCGCCCTGGCGGGGCTGACCGGGCAGGTCGATGCCAAGCTCGCAAGCCTGTCGGGCGCGCAGCGGATGAAGCTGGCGCTGGCGCAGGCGGCGCTTGCGCGCCCGCCGCTGCTCATCGTGGATGGACCAACTGCGCAGCTATCGCCGGAGGCTGGCGATGATCTGCGTCTCGCCCTGCCTGGATTGCTCGCGCCGGCAACCGGCGTCGTCCTCCTGTTGGCTGCGAGCGCAGCGGAAGCTCTAGCGCTCAGTGGCGACACAGCCGTTTTTGCCGGCGGCCGACTGATCCAGGCAGGCGGGGCGGGCGAGGTCGCGGCGCATCCCGTGAACCTCTCCAGCGCGATCGCCACCTCCTGGCCGCAACTCAACACCCTGCCGTTGATGGCGCGCGATGGACGCTGGCGGCTCAGGGACGGCTCGCGGCTGCAATTGCCGGAGAGCCTTGCCCTGCCGGCAGAAGGTGGCTGCACGCTGGCCTTTCATCCCGAGGACGTGACGCTGGAGCGTACGAGCCCCGACTGCCTGCGGTTCGTGGTGCGAGTGGCGGGGCCTGTGCGGGACGGCTACCTGCCTGCGACGTTTGCTGGAGCATCCTGGATGTGTCCGCTGGCAGTTGAGGCCCCGCACGCGGGCGCGCTCCTCAATGCGTTCGTCGACCGGTCGCGGTTGATGCTATTCGATGCGGAGGGCAAGGCGCTGACCTGACGGCCCTTCCGGCAGGCGCCACCAAATCGTTTGCGCTTGCTGCCGCTTCAAAGCCGGACAGACATTTTCCAATGTCCTATGAAGAAAACGCGACGGAGGGAGCCCATACTGATGAGCCTTCTGGCTTTCGCGCTCGTCGCGTATGTGGGCGTCGCATTGGTCATGGCGCGCGCTCCGCGACCGGTGGCGGCAGAGTGATTGCAGACGGGTCAGTCTTCCTCCGTATACGGATCAGGCCCGCCGTCCGCAATCCATTCTTCGATCCGCGCGGTCAGCACCGGCAACGGCACTGAGCCGAGTTGCAGAACAGTGTCGTGGAAATGGCGGATGTCGAACTTCGGCCCAAGCGTGGCTTCGGCCCTTCCGCGCGCTTCGACGATGGCCATTTCGCCAAGATAGTAGCTCAGCGCCTGGCCTGGCCATGAGATGTAGCGGTCGACTTCGGTGGTCACCTCATGTGACGCCAGCGCCGTGTTGTCGAGCATGAACTGGATCGCCTCGTCACGCGTCCAGCCTTTCGCGTGCACGCCAGTGTCGACGACAAGGCGGGCGGCGCGCCACATCTGGTAGCTCAACATGCCGAAAACTTCGTAGGGGGTCTCGTAGATGCCCATCTCCTCGCCGAGCAGTTCGGTGTAGAGCGCCCAGCCTTCGCCATAGGCCGAGATGTAGCTGCGACGGCGAAAGTCGGGCTGGCCGGTCTGCTCCTCGGCAAGCGGGATCTGGAAGGAGTGGCCGGGTGCGCTTTCGTGGAGCGTGAGGGCTGGCAGCGAATAGAGCGCGCGCGAGGGCAGGTTGTAGGTGTTGAGCAGATAGCCGCCGGAGCCGCCGCGGCCCGCAGTGTAGAAGGGCGCGATGTCGTCCGGCACGGGACGGATTGCGAAGCGGGCGCGGGGCAGGCGGCCGAACCAGAGATGGGCCATCCCGTCGAACGTTTTGGCAATCCACGCGGCGCGACTGAGCAGCTCCTGCGGTGTCTTTGCGTAGAATTGTGGGTCGGTGCGGAGGAAAGCCAGAAACTCCGGTAGCGTTCCGGTGAAGCCGGTGAGGGTTTTTTGATCCTCCATGCGGGCGCGGATGCCGGCGACTTCCCTGAGGCCGATCTGATGGATCTCGTTTGCGGTGAGGTCGAGGGTGGTGAACTCGCGAATCTGCGCGCGGTAGTAGGACTCGCCGTCGGGCAGGCTGGTCGCGGCGAGGTTTGTGGTGGTCCGGGGGAAGTACTGTGTCGTGTAATAAGCATGGACCTTTGCGTAGGAGGGGAAGACCTTTTCCGCGATGATCTTGCTTGCTTCTGCCTGCAACGCCGCCCGGGTCTCGGCGGGGATCGATTGGGGCAGATTCCTGAACGGCTCGTAGAATGCGGACTGCTCAGGCGTCTTCTCGCCATAGGCAGCGGTGATCGAGCGGTCGCGCCCTTCGAGCGTCACACGGGGAGGGGTGAAGCCGCGGGCGAGGCCGAGCTTCATGTTGGCGATCTCGTCGTCGAAATAGCGAGGCGTGTCAGCAAGGCGCGCGATGTAGGCGCGGGCCTGCGCTTCGTTGAGAAAGGCGCTCGGGGCGGAGCTGGCGACGCTGGTCCAGAATGTGGTGTCCGCGTTGAGGGGCTTTTCGTACTCGCGGAACTGGACGCGCAGGATGTTGATGGTGATCTGCTCGCGATAGATTCCATAACTGATCCGCTGCTCGGGAGAGAGCGTGGTGGGGTCGATGGCGTCAAGGCGTTGCATCACATCCTGCCAGTAGGCGAGGCGTGCGGCCTGTGTGGCGGGATCAACGCGCGGCCATGCGGTGAGCCCCGGTGCGCCCCCTGTATCGTCGTCTTCGCCGTCGGTCGGGTCGATTGTTCTGCGCCAGTCCCATTCGGCCTCGTAGATTGCGCGGAATCGCTGGTCAGCAGCGGTTGCAGGCAGGTCGGCAGGAAGCGATGCGCAGGCGGTGAGGCCGGCTAAGGCAAAGGCCAGGAATGCGCGCTTCATGTGTGTCCCCCTGGATCAGACGGAGCGTTCGCTGGCGTAACGCAAGTCGTCAATCCCACAGACTGCCGGCCGAGGCGTATACGGCCTCGGCGCCTTCGCTGAGCGCGCGGGCTGTTCCTGCTGCGCGCACGAGGGTGTCGCCGGCAAAGTAGGAGGCGAGGACGAGCGAGACGGTGTCGTCTCCGCTGTCGCGCGCGGCGTGTGCGGAGCGGCAGAGGAAGTAGCCGCCGACGACGTCGCCTGCGAGTTTGAGATAGGTGGTGGCGGCGGCGAGGCCCTTGTCGCGGTTCGTGCTCATCTCGGTCAGCATGTAGTCGGTGGCGCTTTCGAGCGCGTCGGCGCCCTGGTCGAGGACCACGCCGAGGTAGCCGAAGCTTGCATCGTTGATGCGGGCAAGTTCTTCCGCGTGGTCGCGGATTTCTGCAAGCATCGCGCGCATGGCGGCGCCGCCATCCATGGAGAGCTTGCGGCCGGCGAGGTCGATCGCCTGGATGCCGTTGGTGCCTTCGTAGATCGGCGTGATGCGGGCATCGAGATAGAATTGCGCGGCAGCCGTCGTGTCCATGAAGCCCATGCCGCCGTGTATCTGCACGCCGAGATTGGTGACGTCGATGGCGCGGTCGGTGGACCATGCCTTGGCGAGCGGGGTGAGCAGGTCTTCACGCGCCTTGGCCTGTTTGCGCGCGCCTTCGTCAGGATGGTGTTCGGCGATGTCGGCTGCGGCGCCGCAGGCGTAGCAGATTGCGCGGGCGGCCTGCACATTGGCGGCCATCGTCATGAGCATGCGCTGTACGTCGGGATGGCGGATGATGGGGACGGCGCCACTCTCGCCGTGGATGGCACCCTGTTTGCGATCCTTCGCGTAGGCGACGCCGGCCTGCAACGCTGCTTCGCCGACTGCGACGCCCTCGAGGCCGACATTGAGGCGCGCGGAGTTCATCATCGTGAACATGGCGGCGAGGCCCTTGTTCTCTTCGCCGACCAGCCAGCCCCTGGCGCCGCTGTACTCCATCACACAGGTGGGCGAGGCATGGATGCCCATCTTGTGCTCGAGACCGATGCACTTGAACGCGTTGCGCTCGCCCAGCGAGCCATCCGGATTCACGAGGAATTTCGGCGCGACGAAGAGCGAGATTCCCCTTGAGCCGGCCGGAGCATCGGGCAGGCGCGCGAGCACCAGCTGGATGATGTTCTCCGTCATGTCGTGGTCGCCCCACGTGATGTAGATCTTCTGGCCCGAGATACTGTACGAACCATCACCGTTCGGCGTGGCCTTCGTTATCAGCGCGCCGACATCTGAGCCTGCCTGCGGCTCTGTCAGGTTCATCGCGCCGGTCCACTCGCCGGAGATCAGCTTTGGCAGATACATCTGCTGCAGTTCGGGTGAGCCGTGTGCGAGCAGCGCCTCGATGGCGCCGAAGGACAGAAGCGGGCACAAACCGAAAGACATGTTGGCGCCGTGGATCATCTCGAAAACGGCGAGCGCGAGTGGCTTGGGCAGGCCCTGTCCGCCGAACGCCTCCGGGAAGGCGAGGCCCATCCATCCGCCGGCGACGAACTGACGATAGGCGTCAGCGAGTCCGGGGGCAGCTATGACGCCGTTGTCGCCAAGCTTCGCGCCGGACTTGTGACCGATGGGATTGAGCGGGGCGAGCACGTCGCGTGCGAGCTTGTTCGCCTCGTCCAGGATGGGCGCTACGAGATCGGGATCGAAATTGGGGAAGGCGCCGGTGGCGGCCAGTTCATCCAGCCGCGCGATGCGGGCGAGGGTGTGGGTGATCTGCAAGATGGGAGCGTTGTAGGGCATGTTTACTCTGGACCGACGGACACCTGCCCGGCACTAGACCGGTTTGCGACCGGGGACCAATGCCAGTCAACCGAATAGAGGGCCAGATCGACCAAGCTGGTCAGGAGGTTTTGCCCCTCCAGAGTACAAAGCCACAGCGACCATCCGCGGAAGATCCGATGGCCCCGTGTCAATGTTGCAGCACGGCAGCGGCGCGAAGCCCCACGCCCTGGATCCGGCCTCTCCCTGGAACCAGTCTTCAAACTGGCTGTTGGCGTGGAATACGCCGTCAGGCTCCAGTCTGCTGGTGGGCTCGCGACATTCAACAGGCAACGAGGCGATAGCGTTCCTGCCCATGGGTCAGCAACTCTGAACGAACAGACCCCAAGGCCTCCGCAGCGAGCGCAGCATCGCGTGACAACAGCTTGGCCTGCCGAGGTTCCAGCCCAGCTTGTCGAGCTATCCCGTATGGTCGGTGCGATTCGCGCCAGGTAGCGTTACCTTACCATCCGAACGCACCATGGCCGCGCGCTTTGGCGATAAGCCGCTCGAGTTTCATGATCTCCTCCCTTTGGCTACCGCGACCCTTTCGTCAGCTTGCCGGTCAGCTTGCCGGTCAGGGGGCCTGGCGGCCCGGCGATCAGCGCATCAGGTTGAAGTCCTTGCCGTCCACAGTGATAGCCAAGGCTTTCCATTCGTTGGCGCGCTGGCTGTGCGGTTGAACGTCGACGGTGACGCTCTTGCCGACTGTCAGCGCTTCCTTCTGCAGGCCGCGGTCGACCATGCGTTGCAGGGGGGAAAGCCAGACTTCCTGTTTCTTGCCGGCGACGGTGACGAACAGGACGGCATGGGGCTGTTCCCATTTCAGCTCGGAGATCGTGCCGGTGACCTTTTGTTGTTTCGTCGAGTCATAGGCGTCCCACCCGTGGTGGGCGAAGGCGGTTCCGGTGATGGCGGCGCCCGAAAGGGCCGCGGCGAGAGCGATCGCAACGATACGCATGACATCATCCTCCTTGCTGCGCTGACGGCGTCATGTCTGGCGCCGCTAACATGTTGCAACAGAGAGATCGTGCGGTCGAGGCGTAACGACTATTTCGGTCCGATCATCTTCTCCGGACGCACCAGCCTGGTGAATTCGGCATCGGTCAGGTATCCGCCGCCGACGGCTTCTTCGCGGAGCGTGGTGCCGTTCTTGTGCGCAGTCTTGGCGATCTTGGCGCAGGCGTCGTAGCCGAGGCGCTCGTTGAGCGCGGTGACCAGCATCAGCGAGTTCTCGACGCCCTTCGCGATGTTGTCGATGCGCGGTTCGATGCCGACGACGCAGTTGTCTGTGAAGGAGACGGCGGCGTCGGCCAGAAGCCGGACCGACTGCAGGAAGTTGTAGGCCATCATCGGGTTGAAGACGTTGAGTTCGAAATGGCCCTGGCTGCCTGCAAAGCCGATGGCGGCGTTGTTGCCCATGATGTGCGCGCACACTTGCGTCATCGCTTCGCACTGGGTGGGGTTTACCTTGCCCGGCATGATCGACGAGCCAGGCTCGTTTTCCGGCAGGGCGAGCTCGCCGAGGCCTGCGCGGGGGCCGGACCCGAGGAATCGGATGTCGTTGGCAATCTTGAAGCAGGACGCGGCGACGGTGGCGATCGCGCCGTGAGACATCACCATCGCATCATGGGCAGCGAGAGCCTCGAACTTGTTCGGCGCGGTCTTGAAAGCGAGGCCGGTGATCAAGGCGATCTTGGCGGCGACGAGCTTGTCGAAACCCTTCGGCGCGTTGAGGCCGGTACCGACGGCGGTGCCGCCCTGAGCCAGCTCCATCAGCGAGGGAAGCGTCGACTTGATCCGTGCGATGCCGTTCTCGATCTGCTTGGCGTAGCCGCCAAACTCCTGGCCCAACGTCAGCGGAGTTGCATCCTGCGTATGCGTGCGGCCGATCTTGATGATCCTGGCCCAGTCCTTCGACTTGGCCCTGAGCGCCGCGTGCAGGTGGTCGAGTGCGGGGAGCAGGTCGGTGGAGATCTGCTCAGCGCAGGCAATGTGCATGGCGGTCGGGAAGGTGTCGTTCGACGACTGGCTCATGTTGACGTGGTCGTTGGGATGCACGGGTTTCTTTGAGCCCATCACGCCGCCCATCATCTCGATGGCTCGGTTCGAGATCACCTCGTTGGCGTTCATGTTGGACTGCGTGCCCGAGCCGGTCTGCCAGACGACGAGGGGGAAATGGTCGTTGAGCCTGCCGTCGATGACTTCCTGGGCGGCGGCGACGATGTTCTTCGCCAGCCTGGCGTCGAGCTTGCCGAGTTCGAGGTTTGCTTCGGCGGCGGCGCGCTTGACGATGCCGAGGGCGCGGACGACCGGGGCAGGCTGCTTTTCCCAGCCGATCCTGAAGTTGCCGAGCGAGCGTTGCGCCTGTGCGCCCCAGTACCTGTCCGCCGCGACCTCGATCGGGCCAAAGGTATCGGTTTCGGTGCGCGTCTTGCTGGCCATTGCGTGCAGCTCCAGGGTCGTTGTGTGCGCTCGGACTAGACCTGCCCAGCCGCTCGTTCAAGCGCCAAAGCGGCGCAGTTTCATAGCTTTTCGATGCTGTTGTCTGGCGCCCTGTTCCAGAATCGGGTCGGCAGCCTATACGGGTTCGTCTTGTCCCGTTGAGAGGCCCGCTTGGACGCCGACGATCAACCCGCCATACCCTGGACGCGCCACGGCAAGGTGCGCGCCCGGCTTGAGGCGGACGGCGCGCTCGAGATAAGCGTCGATGGGCTGACGACGCAGGCGAAGTATTACAAGCCGCTGCTGAGGGACTTCTTCCGGCTACACTTCCGGGTCAGGCCGCGCTGGGGCGACTGGTCGGCGCATATTGCCATGGAGTTCACGGGCGATCCGCCACACATGGACCTCGACAACCTCGCCAAGGCAATGCTCGACAGCGCGACTGGCGCGGCGTTTCACGACGACAGTCAGGTGGCGCGGCTGCTGGTGGAACGACGCGTCGCCGAGCGCGAGGGTGTCTGGATGCGGCTTGCACCAATGGGCTGATGTGCGTGGTTTACGTGCGCGGCATTTCACCGGGAATTGCCTGCGTCGTCGGATCGACAGACGGGGGCGAGGGAACTACCGTCTCGCCACGCCGATAGAATGGCGTCGCGTGTGCACGGGAAAGATCCCGGCATCGCGAACTGGAAAATGCTTCGGGAGGGCTCCATGAGACTGCTGACAATCGGCGCATCGCTGGCCGCGAGTGCGATGGCCGCGATTGCGATGCCGGCATCCGCGCAGCAGGCGGCGCTGCCCACATTCAGTGAACTCAAACCGTGGGACCCCTCCTATGCGGCTCCGCGTACCGCCTGGGGCGCGCCGAACCTGCAAGGCGTCTGGTCAACCGCGTCGCTGACGACGCTGACCCGCAATGCCCAGAACGGCACGCAAGGCATGGGGTTGGTGATCCCGCAGGAGAAGATCGACGCGATCACCGAGAATTCGTACTACAATGTGAGGTTACGCAACGACAATGAGCGCACGCCCGAGACGGCCGGGGCCGGCGACGGCAAGGGCGGCGGCGATGTCAAGGGTTATAACAATTTCTGGATCGATCCGGGGTCAGAATACGCCAAGGTCAATGGCGAGTATCGCTCGTCATGGATCGTCTCGCCGGCCAACGGACAGATTCCGTTCAACCGTGCAGGCAACGCCGCTGCCGGCTCGCGGCTGACGAATGCGCGGGCGTCAACAAACACCGGTCCCGAAATCCGTACGCTTGGTGATCGTTGCCTCGTCTCGTTCGCCAACCAGGGCGGGCCGCCGATCACCAATGCGATGTACAACAATCACGTGCAGATCGTGCAGACGCCGGACCATGTGATGCTTCAGATCGAGATGAATCACGATGCGCGCATCGTCCGGCTGAAGACGGATGGAGAGACAGAGAAGGAACTGCCGGCCAGCATCCAGCCCTGGTTCGGCGACTCGATCGGCTGGTGGGACGGCGACACGCTTGTTGTCGAGACGCGCAATCTGCACCGGCTGCAGGCCCGCGGCCGCATTCCGCTGTCGCAGGAGGGCAAGGTCATAGAGCGCTTCCGTCGCATCTCGGATGTCGAGATCGACTACCAGTTCGAGGTGATCGATCCGGTAAGCTATACCGAGACTTGGAAAGGCCAGATGCCCATGCGCTACAGCCGGGAGCCGATCTACGAATACGCATGCCATGAAGGCAACCACGCCCTGCCGGGCATTCTGGTCGGGATGGCGCTGGAACTGGACACGGCGCTGGAAGCGGACGGGGAGTAGGGGGTCAGCCGCCCGTTCGCACGCCGCGCAGGAAGATCTGCACGGCGCGGCGTGCGCGTGTTTCGATCTGGTGCAGCGGCATGGTCGCGTTGCTATCGATCATCAGCCGGAAGCCTGAGTCCTGCATCACCATGCCGAAAAGCATGGCGGAGGCCTCGTCCGGGTCCTCGATCGCGTACTGGGCGCGCACGGCCGGCGCCGAGAGCCAGTTCGCGAGGATCTCCCTTGGGAAGCCCTTCGGCTTGGCGGCATTCATCAGTTCGGGATAGCGCCTGACCTCGGACACGATCAGCCGCATCAGCGACATCGAGCGGGGATTGGTGAAGTGGCTGACCATCCGGAC
>JBMOGP010000056.1:0-9443 GCA_049318285.1 Hyphomonadaceae bacterium | reverse complement strand
GGCAGGACACGATAGGCGATCAGCTTGTCCGAATGCACCTGCCAGTCCGGCACGACGACCGGCACCTTGCCGCGCACATGATCGAGCACGCGCTTTTCCTGAAGCGACTGAGCCTGAACATCGCCACGACGAGGAGACTTCAGCATCCAGTAAGCACCAGATGCATCACGCGCATTCGCGCCGAAATACTCCGCCGTCGATCCGATCGCCCGCAGCATCGACGGATCCGCGTCCAGCTCGATGCCGTGCGCGCCTGCGAGCTGGCGGAAGTCCGGTGTGGATGTCATGGCGAGGCTCCCGTCATCTCGCCCCCCACCCGGCGACTGCCTGTTGCCCACAATGATGAAGCGCTACTCGTTCTGCCAGACGGGCTTTCGTTTTTCGGCAAACGCCTTCGGACCTTCCTTGTGATCGGCCGAATGCATCAGCTTCGCAATGCCAGGCACCTTGGTCTCAAACGCCGTCTTCAGGTCGGCGGTATTGAGACCAGTAAGGACCGTCTCCTTCGTCGCCTTGATCGCCATCGGCGAGCATTCGAGGATCATCCCAGCCCAGCGTTTGGCCTCCTCCAGCGCCTTGCCCTGCGGCACGACCTCGGTGACAAAGCCGATCTCCTTGCCCTCAGCAGCGCTGACGGTCCGGCCCGTGAGCATCATGCCCATCGCCTTCTTGAGGGGCACCTGCCTCGGCAGGCGGTGCATGCCGGATGCAAGCGCCGCGAAACCCACGCGCGGCTCGGGCAGCGCGAACTTGGCATTCTCCGCCGCAATGATGATGTCCGTCGCCAGAGCGATCTCGAATCCGCCGCCCATGGCGAAGCCGTTCACCGCCGCGATCACCGGTTTGTAGAGATCGTATCGCGACGTCAGCCCGCCGAATCCCGAACTCGGCATCGGCACCGGCGATTTCTGCCCGGAAGCTGCAAACTTCAGATCGTTGCCAGCCGAGAACGCTTTCTCCCCGGCGCCCGTGACAATCGCGACCCAGAGGTCCGGGTTGGCTGCGAACTCATCGAAGGCCTTGCCCATCTCCGCATTTCCCATCGGATGCAGGCAATTCAGCTGATCAGGCCGGTTGATGGTGACGATGAAAAGGCAGCCTTCGGTCTCTGTCTTGATGAATTCGTAAGCGCTCATGGGGCGTCTCCTGCAGGTTTTCGTTTACCTTTGGACAAGGTGGTTTCCCCTACAACTAGCCTTAAAGAGGGATTAGCGGAACACGCTGTCTGATGAGTGACACTCTGGAACTCAGGCAACCTGTGGAAACAGGTGACGACGAGGGGCTGCACACGCCGCCGCCGCCGTTCGAAGGCGTGAAATGGCGCATCAAGATCGGCGACAAGGAATACGGCCCCTATCCCCGCGCCCGCCTGATCGACTTCCTCAAGGAAGGCCGCGTGCATGCCGGCACCTTTATTGCCTGCGGCAAGGACAGGGAGTACCACCGCGCCGACTACCACCCCAACCTGCGCTGGGACTTCAAGGGTCCAAAGAAGCGCAAGTTCGGCGACCCGCGTCTCGATGCGGGCGAAACGGAAGTCCCGGTGTGCAACTACTTCATAGCTGCGCGCCTGCTATCGGGTAATGAGCGCTTCGAGCGCGTGCTGCGCGAAGCTGGCAAGATGAACCGAGCCGCCGGCGACATGTGGGTGCTGCGTTCGAAACAGAGCATCCAGCAGCTCCGAAACCAGCTGACGCTCGCTGTGAAGCCGCACGAGCACTTCATCATCGTCAACGCCTCGAAGGACCGGCTCGCCTGGTACAATATCGGCGTCGAGAACGACATCGCCGTCCGCGGCGTCTGGGACACGGACGAAGTGCAATAGGCAACAGCGGACGACCGCCTGGGGCCGCGGCGTCGGCTTCCAGCTGCGCCCTGACCTCTGTCGCCTCGCAAATCGCTAGCGCCCCACGCCTTGGCGATGCCGCCGTAACGTTCCGGCCGTCCCCGGCGGACGGTCTTTCCAATGCGCCTGCGGACCGTTCTCGTCCCACACATTGAACGGATTGCCGAACTGGTCGTCAGTCTTGGAATTGTTCGTCGCGTCGTGGCGCGCCCCGCGGAGCAGTTCCGGAAATGCCTTCATGAAAGGCGGCGGCACGGCCTCATAGCCTCGCCTCGCCGCCCCGACCCATCCGGCCACACATCGTCTGTTGTACGCATATGCTGAGCCGTGATCGACACCTGGTTCATGCCCGTGATGAGCGCGGCCCGGCTCGGAGTACAGACACCGGCGGTGGCGAAAGCATGCGTGAAGCGCACGCCCTCCCGCGCAAGTTTGTCCAGGTTCGGGGTGCGCGCCAGGCTGTCGCCAAACGTTCCAATGCGCGGGCTCAGGTCTTCCACCATCAGCAGCATGATGTTCGGTTGCTGACGCGATGCCTCATAAGCTGTTCCGGTAACCGGAGCATGCAGCGCGAATCAACCTGCAAACAGAGCCGTGACGACTGACAGAACTCCAGAGAGACTGCGTCGCAACTGTCACGCCCGATCCGGCAGCGACCAATGCTGCCGCATCGACATATCGACTGGGAAGGCAGATGATCACCGGTCAGCACAGAGACGCCAATGCCACGCGCGAAGCCCCACATCGAACGCCATGCCGTCGCTCGCATTGGCTGGCTGCGCGCAGCCGTGCTCGGCGCCAATGACGGCATCGTTTCGACCGCCAGCCTGATCGTCGGCGTCGCTGCCGCAGGCACGGATCGCACCGCCATCCTCGTCGCCGGGGCTGCAGGCCTCGTCGCAGGCGCCATGTCGATGGCGGCGGGCGAATACGTCTCCGTCAGCTCGCAGTCTGACACCGAAAAGGCCGACCTCGCCAAGGAAACGCGAGAACTTGCCGACAGTCCGGAGATGGAACGCCAGGAGCTGACGCAGATCTATGTCGACCGCGGCCTTGATCCCTCACTGGCAAGGCAGGTCGCCGATCAGCTGACGGCGCAGGACGCACTGAAGGCCCACGCGCGGGATGAACTCGGGATCTCCGAGATAACGACCGCTCGTCCGATCCAGGCAGCCATCACGTCCGCTATCACCTTCGCCCTTGGCGCGGCGCTGCCGCTCCTGGCCCTGCTGCTGGCCCCTGCCGGAAACCTTGAACTGACAGTGGGGGCCGCATCCGTACTGTTTCTCGCGCTGCTCGGCTATCTCGGCGCTCAGGCCGGCGGAGCAAATGTCTGGAAATCGGTCGGCCGCGTGGTGTTCTGGGGCGTCATCGCAATGTTGGTTACCGCGGGAATCGGCATGCTTTTCGGCGCGGTAGTCTGACGCGGCCCCTCTGCCGCTGCCGTTTGCAGGGTGGCATTTATCCCCAATTGCTGTATGGGACGCCCGCCAGCCCCGGCCTCCCCGCGACCTGAATCCCGCCAACGGGACGGCCCGCCCCGATTTTGAAAACGACCCACAATGCCCTTCCCGACAGTCCATCCCGCGCTCGACCGCGCCCTTGCTGCGCGTGGCTATGACCAGCCGACCTCCGTCCAGCTCGCCGTCGTCGAGGCCGACCAGAACCCTGACCGCCCCAACGCCGACCTGCTCGTCTCGGCCCAGACCGGTTCGGGCAAGACCGTCGCCTTCGGCCTCGCCCTCGCCTCAACCCTGCTTGGCGAATCCGAGCGGTTTGACCATGTCAACCGCCCCCGCGCCCTGATCATCGCGCCGACCCGCGAACTTGCGATGCAGATCAGCCGTGAGTTCGAGTGGCTCTACGCCGACACCGGCGCGCGCATCGTCGTGGCAGTCGGCGGCATGAGCGTACGCGCCGAACAGCAGCTTCTCTCGCGCGGCGCCCACATCGTCATCGGCACGCCGGGCCGTCTCTGCGACCACCTCACGAAGGGCTATCTCGACCTCTCCGCGCTTCAGGTCGCCGTGCTCGACGAAGCCGACGAGATGCTCGACCTCGGCTTCCGCGAAGAACTCGAAACGCTGCTTGATGCGACCAACGCGGAAACCCGCCGCACACTGCTGTTCTCGGCCACCATCGCCCGCGGCATCGCCATGCTCGCGAAGGGTTACCAGCGCGACGCAATCCGCATCGACACCACCAGCGCCACAGAACCTCATGGCGACATCGACTACCGCGCCATGCGCGTCTCCCCCGGCGACACCGAGCGCGCCGTCGTCAACGTGCTGCGCTATTTCGAAGCCGGCCGCGCCCTCGTCTTCTGCGCCACCCGCGAAGCCGTGCGCCACCTCCACGCCGCCCTGCGCGAGCGCGGCTTCCACGCCGTCGGCCTCTCCGGCGAAATGGGCCAGCGCGAACGCAACGATGCGCTGCAAGCCCTGCGCGACGGCCACGCCAAGGTCTGCGTCGCCACTGACGTCGCGGCCCGCGGCCTCGACCTTCCCGACCTCGGCCTCGTCATCCACGCCGACCTGCCGACCAACAAGGCGACGCTCCTACACCGCTCCGGCCGCACGGGCCGCGCCGGGAAGAAGGGCGTGTCGATCCTCCTCGTCACCCACACCAAGCGCCGTCGCACCGAACAGGTGCTCGCCTCCGCCAACATCGAAGCCACCTGGAGCGGCCCGCCGACCGCCAGGGAAATCCGCGAGCAGGACCGCCAGCGTCTCCTCTCCCACCCGTCGCTCAGCGCAACCATCACTGACGAAGACCAGGGCATCGCGAAACAACTCGCCGAAACCATCCCGGCCGAACAACTCGCCGCCGCCCTGATCGGCCTCCTGCGCAACGAGCTTCCCGAGCCGGAAGATGTGTCCGACGACGGTCGCATGCGCAACGCGCAGACCTTCGAACGCCAGTCGGGTCCCCGCGACTTCTCGGAGCGCCAAGCGCCGCGCGGCCGCGCCGAACGCGGCTTTGTTGCTTCAGAAGGCGACGGCGTGTGGTTCCGTCTCAATGTCGGCCGCCAGCGAAACGCAGATCCAAAATGGATCCTGCCGCTCATCTGCCGCGTCGGCCACATCACCAAGGCCGAGATTGGCCCGATCCGCATCTTCGGCGACGAAACCAAGTTCGAGATCGTGGGTCACGCCGCCGAAGCCTTCGCCATCGCCGTCCGCGACACGCAGGACGACAAGATCCAGATCGAGCCCACGACCGCTCCGGGCCCGAACGACAGCACGCACCCGATGCGCGCCCGTCGCGACGATGGCGCCCGCGCCGATCGTGCGCCGCGCGAAGATAGTCCCATCCGCGAGAAGCGCGACTTCGGCGATCGCCCGCCGCGTCCCAAACGCGCGTACGGCGACCGCCCCGTGCGCGAGCCGCGCAGCGACGCCCGTCCACCGCGCGAAGACTTCAAGCGCAGCGGCCGAGACGAAGCCCGCGCCGCCCGCTACGAGCAGCGCGACAATGAACGGGCCAAGCTGGCCGCTGATCCGGTCTACGCATCCCTGAAATCGGACGCGCCGGCTCAGGACAAGGGCGCCCCGCCGCCTCTGCATCCGAGTGGCATGAACCGCAAGGAACGTCGCGACGCCGCCCGCGCCGAAGGCAAGATCGCGCCGCTCGTTCCCGACAGCTCCCCGCCGAAACGCAAATGGGTGCCGGAAGCCGATACACCCGTCGCCCGCCCTGCCAAGCCACACGCCGACACCCGCCTCGCCGAGCGTCGCAGCCGCGACAGCGACCGCCCCGAAGGCTTCAAGCCCCGCGGGCCCAAAGGCCCAGCCGGCAAATCCTTCAAGCCTCGCGGCGACAAACCCTTCGCCAAATCCTTCGGCGGCAAGCCGGGAGGCAAACCCTTCCGCGGCAAGCCAGCCGGCAAGCGCGACTCCCGCGGGTAGATCTGCGAGCCGCCCTCGTGGTTCGACGGACGGCGGCTCTGCCGCCTACTCACCATGAGGGCTATTCTACTGTCGGTGCGTAGCCCTCATGGTGGGCAGCGCACGCCGTGCGCGTCCGTCGAACCACGAGGGCGTGCTCACGACGCTAGCCGATCGCAGCCGCCGCGATCTCATACGACCGCAGCCTCAGCCTGTGATCCCAAACCGAGCCCGTCACCATCAGCTCATCGGCCCCGGTCCGCGCGACAAACTCCGCAATCCCGCGCTTCACCTTCTCCGGTCCGCCAACCACCGAGCATGACAACGCCTGGAGAATGCCGTGCTCCACCATCGGGTCGAGCTTCAGGTCCGCCTTCGGCGGGGGCATCTTGCCCGGCCGCCCCATGCGCAGGTTCGCGAACGCCTGCTGGATCGAGGTGAACAGCAACTTCGCATCCTCATCCGTCTCTGCCGCAATCACATTGAGGCCCAGCATCACATACGGCTCCTGCAAGCGAGGCGATGGCCTGAAGCTCTCACGATAGATCTGGATCGCATCCATCATGTCGCCCGGCGCAAAGTGCGACGCGAACGCATAGGGCAAGCCCAGATGTGCCGCGAGCTGCGCACCGAACAGCGACGAGCCGAGAATCCACATCTGCACATCCGCGCCAGACCCCGGCACAGCCTGGATCGTCTGCCCCGGCGCCGGCGGCTCGAACCAGCCTATCAGCTCGACCACATCCTGCGGAAACGTATCCGCCCCGCCCATGTAGCGGCGCAGCGCGCGCATCGTCGCCTGATCCGTCCCCGGCGCACGCCCCAGCCCCAGATCGATCCGCCCCGGGTGCAGTTCCGCCAGTGTGCCGAACGCCTCCGCCACCATCAGCGGGGCATGGTTCGGCAGCATGATCCCGCCCGCACCCACGCGAATCGTCGACGTGCCCCCCGCCACATGCGCGATCACCACAGCCGTCGCGGCGCTCGCGATGCCCGGCATGTTGTGATGCTCGGCCAGCCAGAAGCGGTGATAGCCCAGCTTTTCCGCATGACGGGCCAAGTCGAGACTGTTGTTCAGCGCCTGCCGCGTGGTCGAACCCTCGACAACGGGCGCCAGATCAAGAACGGAAAGCTTTGCCATGGCCGACATATAGGCTCTGCCGGCCGATACGCTAGGATGGATGCCTTCAAGTGTGGATGCAGACCCTTTGACCAGCCCGGCACTTACATCGGCAGCCTATCTTTCACCGGAATATGTCGACCTTCAGGTCCGCTTCGCCGAGCGCGTGGCCGAGGCCGCAGCATTGCCGCTTGACGATGCCTTGCTGCGCTACACCAACTTCCACCGCCGTTTGGGCCTTGGCGTTCCCGACCAAGCAGCTTTGCCCGAGCAGTGGCGCGTTCTCACGGATGGCATCGCGTCCCTCTCCCATGATTCTCGCGTCGAACGCCTTTTCGCTGCGCTCGCATCAGCAGGCGATGGCTCCGCCGTGCTTCTGCCCGGTCGCATCCCGTTTGGATGCTTCGCTTGCGAGCCGCCGAACGATGAAGGGATGGTTCGCATCCACTTCGGCAATCGCGTTCAGAATACTGACGTAGGGCCGCTCCATTCATCGCGGGTCGCGGAGCGACGCGCTGAACTGCGCGACATGTTTGGCTGGCTCGCGGGGGAGTATCCTGCCGCACGCCGGGTGGACGGCGGGTCCTGGCTCTACAATCTCGATGCCTACAGGCGGCTGTTTCCGCAGGAGTTCGCCGCTTCGCGCGAGCCACGCAATGGCCCGCCCTATCTGCACGGCATGTCAACCTGGGGGCAGTTCATCGATTTCCGGGGGCACATTCGCCCCGATGTGCGGGACGCATTCCTTGCAGCACTCCCGGGTCTCGACATGACCGCGCCGCACCGCGTCTTTCCCTATCAGGTGCTGTTTACGAGCGCACCGTTCGACACATTCAGGCGCACGTACGGCGTCTAGCCCAGCCGCTTCAGTCCCCGCGCATACCGCTTCCAGTTCTCCGCATAATGATGCGCCGACCCCGTGATCATCTGCACCTGCTGCTCGCTCAGCTCACGCACCACCTTGCCCGGCGCGCCCATCACCATCGAGCCGTCCGGAATTACCTTGCCCTCGGTGATCAGCGAGTTGGCCCCGATCAGACAATTCTTCCCGATCTTCGCGCCATTGAGAATGATCGACCCGATCCCGATCAGCGTGTTCTCGCCGATCGTGCAGCCATGCAGCATCACCATATGCCCGATCGTGCAGTTCGCGCCGATGTCCAGAGGCTGCCCCACATCGGTGTGCAGCACAGATCCGTCCTGTATGTTCGAATTCTCGCCGATCGTGATCGGATCATTGTCCCCACGCAGCGTCGCGCCGAACCACACGCTCGCGCCCCGCTTCATGACGATATTGCCGATGACGACTGCGTTGTCCGCAACCCAGCTGTCCCGGTCGCACTCCGGCTTCACCCCGTCGAGTTCGTAGATCGCCATCTGGTTGTCCTTCCCACTCGTCTCTCGCGCGCCACAGCATCCACATTTAGCCGAACGACTCGAAAACCGGCGCCGATGTCATCAGGCTGCAACAATCCCCGGCAGAAGTGTGCTGCGAACACATCTGCACGGAACTGACCCTTTATAGTTCCGTTAATGCGCAACTAGTCTACTGATTGGAAGCTGATTCGAAGTGGCCAGCCCAGCGGGAAGGCCCTTCGGCATACGGGGAACGGGATTGAGTCGACCGCGCACGGTTGCACCATCCACCTACCACGCAGCAGGCCGCGCAACGCGCCCGCCGCCGCCTCCATCGGTTTCATCCTCTTCAGATTCATTCGAACGCCGCGGCGCCACACAGGCTCGCGGCGTTTTTGCTTTTCTGCCCGCGCCGCCAAACCCGGCGCGGGTCTTTCCGCCGCCAGAGGAGTACCAGCATGGGTAAACGTTCTGCCGTCCGCCGTGTCCGCGCCGAGTTCCAGGGCCGCCGTGACCGTGACGCCAGCGTTCAGCTCAGCGTCATCGAAGGCGGCTGGGACCCGTTGGCGGAAGACGAGCGCCATCCCAGAAAACGCAAGCGGGCCCAACCCGCCGCCAACGACCAGGCCTGCCAGCAACGCGAACCAGAACGCGACCAGTCCTACGTCAAGAACGTCGCGCCCAAGACCGAAGGCCAGGCGCGCCTGATGGAATCCATCGATCGCGCCAACCTCGTCCTCGCCCTCGGCCCCGCCGGCACGGGCAAGACCTACCTCGCGATCGCAAAGGCCGTCGAAGCCCTGCGCGCCGGAAAGGTTGGGCGCATCGTCCTCTGCCGCCCCGCGGTCGACGCTGGCGAGAACATCGGCTTCCTGCCCGGCGACATGGAAGAGAAGCTGGCGCCCTATCTCCGCCCGCTCTACGACGCGCTGCAGGACCGCATGTCTGCCAAGCAGGTGAAGGCGATGATCGCCGAAGGCCAGATCGAGATCGCCTCCGTCGGCTTCATGCGCGGTCGAACGCTCAACAATGCCTTCATCGTGGTGGATGAAGCGCAGAACTGCACCTATGTGCAGCTCAAGATGATCCTCACCCGCCTCGGCTGGAACTCGAAGATGGTCGTCACAGGCGATCCCGCCCAGTCAGACCTGCTTCCCGAACTGTCAGGCCTCGCCACCGTCGCCGACCGCATCGAAAGCATGAGCGGCGACATCGGCGTCGTCCGCCTCTCCCA